>NZ_JAWJBP010000012.1:0-110751 GCF_046535935.1 Tritonibacter sp. SIMBA_163 | reverse complement strand
TGAATGGCCTTCTTCACAATCGCAAGACCAATCCCCGTGCTCTCCGGTCCAGATCCCACCCTAAGGGTCTGAAAAACGTCGAATATTTTTTCATGAAACTCTGCGGGAATTCCATCTCCGTCGTCTTTGACAGCGACGCGCAGGTGCTCTCCGAGATCTTCAATCGAAACCTCTATTCTGGCAATGCGCGGGTTAGGGTGATACTTCAGCGCGTTGCCAATGAGATTTTCCATGACACGCCGAAAGTTGTGACTGTCATAGCGTATAAACTCTACATCCGAACTGCACTGCACTGTAGTGGCATCAACTTCAAAATCGGCAACGCAATCTTCGATAAGTTTGCTCACCGACAAGTGCTCTCCAGCGTCACTATCGCGATGCCCAACGCGCGAGAACTCCATAATCCCCTTGGTGAGGTCGTTCATTCGACTAACTCGTTCTCGAATCATGTCTATTTGAGATTTGATTTCCGGGTGTTTCGCAAGCGGGCCAATTATTTCCTCAAGGTCTTCTTCTATCACATCTGCCAGGAAACCTATCCCTCGCACTGGCGTTTTCAGATCATGAGAGGCAACATAGACAAATTGCTCAATTTCGGCATTCGCCTTTTCAAGGTGGTCGGTCTTCGTCCGAAGCTCCTTGGTGAGCTCCTCGGCATAACGATGTGCCTGTTGATTTGAACGAGTTAGCATTACCAGCATGGAGATCACCAGAATCTCGATGATCAATCCTCCTGCGAGGATCAAGTTCGGCTGATCAAAACTGTTTTGCGCCCTGAAAGCCTGATTGGTCCTCACATCGACTGTCCATATCCGGCCGTACATGTCCAACTCGACTGTATCTGTGAACAATGGAGCGTCGTCGTGAAGGGGTTCGTCCGGATCATGTTCATTGTAAATAAGCTGTTCGCCATCGCGTAGGCTGAAACGGACATCGCGGAGGTCCTTGGAGAGCAGTCCTTCGACGAGCTTGCGCACCACAAAGGGCGCATAGACCACGCCTGCAAAACGGTCTCTACGCTCGCTCAAAGATGTTGGTGCTGCGCCTGAGTAGAACGGCGTGTAGAAGAGAAAGCCAGGTGTATGACCGCTATCCTGCACGAGGAAAATCGGACCAGTAATCTGTGCTCCACCAGAGTCTCTGCTTGCCAGGAGACCGGTTCGTCTGTTGGTTTCATGGGCAACGTCCAGCCCGACTGCAGCGGCATTGATGTTTTCGGGCTCGATAAAGGTGATCGGCAGCAAGAAATCGAGGTCATGTTCAGGGAAAATTGAGAAGTCTCTCTCCTCGCTTTCCCGCGCAGTCATATAGGCTTGGAGGTTCTGTCTATCCACGAACTGGATAAGGCCGATGCCATTCACACCAGGATATTTTTCCGCAATGTTGAGAGAGGACGCGAAGTGCTTCCAGCTTGCTGCGGTGACATCCGCGCCTAACGTATCGACGTGGGCAACCCCCGACCAGAGAGCGTCCTCGTACCGCGACATTCGGTCTACAATGAGATCTATTGTGCGGTTTTTTGAGGCCTCAAAACGAGACTCAATCTGAAGATTTACCTGCTGCTTGGAATACAACCAAGCTCCGATGGTCATCATCAAGGATAGACTGACTACCAGAACATGAAGAGAGGAAATCTTACGTTCCTGAACATTAGCTGACGTCATGTAGGCACCTCATCAAGGTAGATCTACCATACCAGCGCAAATCTACAGCAACACACTCTGAGATATTTCTCCACGAAAGTTATTAACTATCGGTGTGTTTCAGCCATTTATCCCGTCATTTAGCGTGTGCGCTTCGTGACACAGAAACTGAAAACGCAGATTTCACACACCGATGGCTCCCGCATACCGGCGTCTTGGTGGAATTCAGCTGTGACTGAACGATGTAGTTAGCAAAATAGCGTCTTCCGCTCGCACTATGGCAGCACCAACACCGCTCCATTTGGCAAAGGGCTAGCGTAATAACACCGAGCATCGGCGCTCCACTTTCACTTGAGTGGGGCGCGGTATCTCACCCCTCGGGTCCCTGACCCGAATGACCTGTATGGAGGTATGTGGACCCCGCCTAATTGCAACGGTCTGTTTTGGCTCTACATCGGAGGTCGCGATTCCTGATGTATATCGGGCTTCTTAGGGTCAGGATTCATAACCAGTAAATGACGAGAGCCGCGAGGGCGATGGCTGAGAGGAACACCTTCGGGCATCGATCATAGCGGGTCGCGACGCGCCGCCAGTCCTTGAGCCTGCCGAACATGATCTCGATGCGGTTGCGCCGCTTGTGTCTCCTTTTGTCGTATTTGATCGGTGTCTTGCGTTTCTTCCGGCCTGGGATACAGGCGCGTATCCCCTTGTCCAGCAACGCTTCTCTGAACCAATCGGCGTCATAGCCACGATCCCCGAGTAGCCATTTGACGTTTGGCAGACCACTGAGCAGCGCGCGTGCGCCGATATAATCGCTGACCTGTCCGGCGGTGACGAACAGGTCGATTGGTCGTCCCTGACTGTCGCAGATGGCATGCAGCTTGGTGTTCATACCGCCTTTGGTTCGACCAATCAGGCGACCACGCCCCCCTTTTTGGCGGCCATGCTGGTCGCTGTTCGGTGGGCCTTGAGGTATGTCGCGTCGATCATCACGGTCGTCTTCTCGCCGTGTTCCGCCGCCAGTCCGGCCATCATCCGCGCGAAGATGCCTTTCTCGCTCCAGCGCTTCCAGCGGCTGTAGAGCGTCTTGTGCGGGCCATATGCAGCAGGAGCGTCACGCCACCGCAAGCCATTGCGATTGATGAAGATAATCCCGCTCAGCACCCGCTTGTCATCAACCCGGGGCTTCCCGTGTGACTTGGGAAAGAAGGGAGCCAGACGTGCCATCTGCGCGTCGGTCAGCCAGAAGAGATCGCTCATGTCATCGCTCCGTTTTCGGAAGCGTGAATCACGCAGCGCAACAGAAATCAATGCATCCTGACCCTAGGGCAGCCCCACCATCATCCAAGCGAAAACACATGTCTCACTCCAGCGCTTCCAGCGACTGTAGAATGTTTCCGGAGCCACGGTCCCCTTCAACTGTGAGGGCCATAGGCGCTAGGAGCATCGCGCCACCTTAACCCATTGCGGTTGATGAAGATAATACCCGCTTAAAACACACTTATCTTCAACTCGAGGCTTGCCATGAGACTTCGGATAAAAAGGTTCCAGACGTGCCATTTGCTCGTCGGACAGCCAAAAAAAACCGCTCATAATCACCGCTCTGTTTTCCGGCGCGTGAAACACGCAGCGTGGCCGAAATCAGTGAATTCTGACCCTAGCTGTGTTGGCTTTGATGATGTAAACGCCCCCGACGGCATCAATTTGCCAAGGTGGGTCTGCAACGATCCACATAGGAGAGCGGTTGAGGCACGGTTCAGGGCGCGTCTGACAGGCGCGCAGCATCAAGAGCGGCCTCCGACCCGACCTGCAACGTCGCCACCGTCTCTTTGATGCATTCTTCCAGAAAGCGTGCCGCGGGCGAGATAGACGAATCGGCCTTACGCAGCAGGTGAATTTCGCGCCGCGCCGTCGCATCCGCTAGCGGACGAAACACCAGTTCACCCACAGCTGCAGCCGATATGGCCATTTCCGGCAGCAGTGTGACCCCGATTTTCGCGCGCAGCATGCCAAAGATCGAGGTCAGGTTCTGCGCCGTCAGTAGCGCCTGCGCATGCAGGTCCCGCGCAGCGGCCGCTTCGATCCCGGCCGAGAGGCTGTTGGCAATCAGGCGATGTTCGGCCAGCTCTGCCCAGCTCACTGGCCCATCCTGCTGCGCCAGTGGATGGTCAGGTGCGCAGATCACCCCAAACTCGTCCGACAACAGCAACTCGCTGTGAAGCCCCGCATCATGTTTGCCCTTGGTGGCAATGCCAATGTCTATACGATTGCGCGACAGCTCATGCCGGATAGAGCTGGAGTCCATGTCGCGAACCTCGACGTCCACCTCCCCGAAGTCGTTGATGTAGCGCGAAAACACCTGCGGAATGATGGTGCCTGCAACCGAGGGCACGGTTGCGATCCGCACCCGCCCGTAGACGGCGCGGGCATATCCCTCGATGGCGCGCACGGTGGTGTCGAAATGCTGAACCTCCCGCTCCGCCTGCTCGAGCACAAAAGCGCCCAAGGCCGTCAGCCGGTTCTTCCGATCCGTCTCGAACAGCGGTTCGTCCAGATGCGCCTCTAGCTGTTTCAACATCATCGACAGGGCCGAGGGAGTTCTGCCCAGAACCTCTGCCGCGTCGCTCAGGTTGCCGCTGCGGGCCACGGTCACATAGGCGCGCAAAGTCTCAATTTTGAGCATGGTTTTGCTCCTGAATTTCAGCAAATCTGAAATTTACTTAAGAACTTTAAGTTTGCCTGAATGAAATCAGCGAGTCCATACCGGAGAAAACGGACTCCTGACGAGGCAAGACATCCATGAGAGAGATTCAAAAGAACCTGATTGCAGGCGAATGGCAGGCTGGCGAAGGCGAGATCGAGAACCGCAATCCCTCCGACCTCTCCGATCTGGTCGGGCTGTTTGCCCAGGCCAGCAGCGATCAGCTTGATGCGACGCTGGCGCATGCCCGCAGCGCGCAGCAGGAATGGGCCGCTTACGGGATGGAACGCAAACAGGCGGTGCTGATGGCGATCGGCACCGAGCTGATGACCCGGGCCGAAGAACTCGGCACGTTGCTCTCGCGCGAAGAAGGCAAACCGCTGGCCGAGGGCAGGGGCGAGATCTATCGCGCCGGTCAGTTCTTTACCTACTACGCTGCCGAATGCCTGCGCCAGTTGGGCGAGAACGCCGACTCCGTTCGTGCTGGTGTGGAAATCGACGTGCGCCGCGAACCCGTCGGCACCGTGGCGATCATCAGCCCGTGGAATTTCCCCACCGCCACCGCCGCGTGGAAGATCGCGCCGGCGCTGTGCTATGGCAATGCCGTGGTGTGGAAACCGGCCAATGTGACCCCGGCCTCTGCCGTGGCCCTGACCGAGATTATCGCGCGCCAGGATATTCCCCGGGGGCTGTTCAGCCTCGTTATGGGCGCTGGCCGCAGCATCGGCCAGAGGCTTGTTGAAAGCCCGCAGATCGACGCGATTTCCTTTACCGGCTCGGTGCCGGTGGGCAAGGGCATCGCGGCGGCGGCAATCCAGAACCTGACCAAGGTGCAGATGGAAATGGGCTCCAAGAACGCGCTGGCGGTGATGGACGACGCGGATCTGGACCTGGCTGTGACGCTGGCCGTTGGCGGCGCATTCGGCGGCACCGGTCAGAAATGCACCGCGTCTTCGCGCCTTGTGGTCCATGAGGCCGTGCACGATGCCTTTGTTGAGAAACTGGTAGCCGGCACCCAAGCGATGACGGTCGGCCATGCGCTGGAGCACGGCACCCAGATGGGCCCGGTGGTGAGCAAGCAGCAACTGACCGACAACCTCGCCTATGTGGATCTTGGCCGTTCCGAGGGCGCGGAACTGGCCTGCGGCGGCCAGCGGCTGGAGAGGGCAACCGAGGGCTTCTACATGTCGCCGGGCGTGTTCCTGAACACCACCAACCAGATGCGCATCAACCGCGAAGAGATGTTCGCGCCGCTGACCTCGGTCATCAAGGTCGCAAGCTATGACGAGGCGCTGTCGGTGGTGAATGACACCAACTTCGGCCTGACATCGGGCATCGTGACCCGCTCGCTCGCCTGCGCCACCCATTTCCGCCGCAACGCACGTACCGGCGTGGTGACCGTGAACCTGCCGACGGCGGGCACCGACTACCACGTGCCCTTTGGCGGGCGCGGTGACAGCTCTTACGGGCCGCGCGAACAGGGCAAGGCCGCGGCAGAGTTCTACACCACGGTCAAGACCGCCTACATCAGCGCCGGGCCTGTGTAATGCGGATCGACGGCCTGCAATATGCCAACTGGTCGGAAAAGATCTTCCGGCAGCTGCGCGAAGGTGGCGTGGACGCGATCCATGTCACCATCGCCTACCACGAGAATTTCCGCGAAGCGGTGCTCAACTTTGAGAAATGGAACCGCTGGTTCGAGCAATTTCCGGATCTGATCCTCAAGGGGCAGACAGCCGCCGATATCGACACCGCCCGAGCCACCGAACGCACGGCCGTGTTCTTCGGATTCCAGAACCCAAGTCCGATCGAGGATGATATCAGCCTAGTGGAGATCGTACACACCCTGGGCGCCCGCTTCATGCAGCTGACCTACAACAACCAGTCGCTGCTGGCCTCGGGCTGCTACGAGGACGAGGACACCGGGCTGACCCGCATGGGCAAGCAGGTGGTGCGGGAGATGAATCGTGTCGGCCTGGTGGTGGACATGAGCCATTCCGGCGATCGCTCCACCATCGCGGCGGCAGACCATTCCGACCGGCCCATCGCAATCACCCATGCCAACCCGCATGCTTGGGCCCCGGCGCTGCGCAACAAGCGCGACGACGTCATCCGTGCGGTTACGGAAAACGGCGGCATGTTCGGCTTTTCGGTCTACCCGCATCACCTGAAGGGCAAATCGGAATGCAGCTTGCAGGACTTCTGCGAAATGGTGGCCCGCACCGCCGAACGGTTCGGCGCGACGCATCTCGGGATCGGCACCGACCTGTGTCAGGACCAGCCCGACAGCGTGGTGGAATGGATGCGCGTGGGCCGCTGGACCAAAGAAATCGACTATGGCGAGGGGTCAAAATCCGCGCCTGGTTTCCCGGACATGCCCGAATGGTTCCGCGATAACCGCGACTTTTCCAATATCGAGCGCGGCTTGCGCGCCACCGGCCTGAGCGAGGCGGAGGTGGGCGGCATCATGGGCGGCAACTGGTATCGCTTCTTTTCTGAAAACTTTGGCCCCAAAACAACAACATAACCGGTCGAAGAGGACAACTTGCCCGCGCGGCAGACGCGGCACGGGCGGACAACGGGAGGGACTTATGTCCGACGCAACACAAGACGAAATCAAAAAGGACAGCCGCGTGAACGTGCCGCTGTTCCTGATCTCCGGCGGTTTTATCGCACTGTTCTGCCTGGCGGCGCTGATCAACCTCGACGCGCTCTCGGCAGCGGTCGACTGGGGGTTCAACATCGCGGCCACCTACTTTGGGCTGTATTGGCAGGTGCTGCTGCTGGCGACCTTCCTGATCGGGCTGGTGCTGTGCGTTCTGCCTGGCGGGCGGGCGATCATGGGCGGGCTTACGGCACCGGAATTCACCACCTTCCAGTGGGGGTCGATGATCATGTGCACCCTGCTTGCGGGCGGGGGCGTCTTCTGGGCGGCGGGAGAGCCGATTGCCCATTTCCTCTATTCGCCGCCGCTTTATGGCGCCAAAGGCGCGACAGAGGCCGCGGTGAACCCGGCGATCGCGCAGAGCTTCATGCACTGGGGGTTCCTTGCCTGGGCCATCCTCGGCTCGCTGACCACGGTGATGCTGATGCATTACCACTATGAAAAGGGACTGCCACTCGCGCCTCGTACACTGCTCTACCCGGTGTTCGGCGACAAGGCGATCCACGGCCCCATCGGGCTGATTGCTGACGCATCTTCCATCATCGCGGTGGTGGCCGGGACCGTCGGGCCGATCGGCTTTCTTGGTCTGCAAGTCAGCTATGGTTTTAGTGATCTCTTTGGTCTGCCCGACAGCTTTGCCACTCAGTTCGCGGTCATCGCCGGATTGGTCACGATCTATACCATCTCCGCAATGACCGGTTTGTCGCGTGGCATCCAGATGCTTTCAAAGATCAACGTTGTGCTGGCTGCTCTCTTGCTGCTGTTCGTGCTGGTAGCCGGGCCGACCACGTTCATCTTCGGCTCGTTCTTTTCCGGATTTGGCACCTATGTCGGCAATTTCTTCCAGATGGCCCTGTTCCGCGGTGAAGCGGGCGTGTTCGGCGATCCCGGCTGGCTTGGTTGGTGGACAGTGTTTTTCTGGGGCTGGTTCATGGGTTACGGACCGCTGATGGCGATGTTTATCGCCCGAGTCTCCCGTGGGCGTTCTATCCGCTCGATCATCCTCATGCTCTCGGTGATTGCACCGATCGTGACCAATTTCTGGTTCACCATTGTCGGCGGCACCGGCATCGCGATGGAACTGGCGGAACCCGGCACCATCTCTGCCGCCTTCGAAGGCTTCAACCTGCCCGCCGCTCTGCTGGCGATCACCACCAACTTGCCGATGGGCTTTGTGATCTCGGTCCTTTTCCTGATCCTGACCACCATCTTTGTGGCCACCACCGGCGATTCCATGAGCTATGTGATCTCCGCCACCATGAGCCGCGACGACACGCCGCCCACAGCCGTGCGGGTGTTCTGGGGCGTTGCCATGGGTGTCATGGCGGTGATCCTGATCTCCGTCGGGTCTGGCGGTGTCTCCAAGCTACAGAGCTTCATCGTGGTAACGGCGGTGCCGGTGTCGCTGCTCCTGCTGCCCTCGCTCTGGGATGCGCTGCGCATCACGCTAGCTAAAGGCAAAGAAAGCTGAACCTTTGCCCGGGCGCACCTGCGTGCCCGGGCGTCTATCCTGGCTGGAGGTGCTCCGGTCGACATACACACGGACTCTATCGACGCACACCCATTTTAAAGGCTCGACCGCATGACCGACGTTCCCGCCCGTGATCCAGATCTGGTAATGCGCCTCGCGCGCCTCGGCTCGATCCACCAGTTCCGCCTGTCGTTCATGCGGATCCTAACCCGCCGCATGGCGCGCGAAGGTTGGCGCTTCGAACAAACAGTGTTCGAGATCAACGAGCGCGGTGAGGGCCATGCAGTCTATACTGCCCACACACCTGACCGCGCTTATTCGCTTATCGCCTTTGCGCATGACCTGCCGCCGGAGAAACGCTCCGACCGGGTGATCGCCGACGCCTGGGACGCGACCTTCACCCTGTTTGACGGTATCCCGACGCCTGAGGACATCGCGCGGCTGGCACAGAATATCCCCCTGCAGGAAGCAGGCCGCGTCACCGGCAGCGAGCTTTCGGTCTCTCGCGCCAACCGCTCGGTGCGGCTGTGGGAGCATGTGGTGACCGCGCTGGCCGCCGGACAGCAGCCCGACGCGGTACAGATCGACGCCGTCGGCTACCTGATGCGCACCACCGCAGTTTACGGCTCCGGCAAGTTGGGCGCGGCAGATCGCGAGATGATCGCCGACCGCCCCGAATTCCGGGTGCCGTTTCAGGCCGAGATGCTCTCGGTCTACCTGACCCGCTGGTTCGTCACCGACCTTGTACAACATATGGCGGATTGCCGCGCCGCGCGGTTGGGCAAGACCGCCGCGACCCTTGCACCCGAACTGGCGCGTTCGATGGGGATCGGCAATTCCACCGGGCTTGGCATGGCCCCCTTCCTGCTGAACCACCCGGTGCTGTTCAACAACTGGATCGCCGCACGGGAGACTGCCCTCAGCCGGGTGCGCGGCCTCGATCAGGCCAGCCCTGTGGACATTGCCCTGTTTCGCGACCTGTTCGACCGCGCTGTGCAGCTGGTCAACAGCTGGCACTCCGAACACCCGGTTCAGTTGGGCAAACTAAAGGCGCTGAGGGACGACATCGACCAGTTGCGCGGCTACCTGGAGCGGGCGGATCTGTCGGCGCCCACCCCATGGGATACACTCTACCACTGGGCCGAGACCACCCTGTCGCTGGAAGGGCAGGAATGGATCGCCTCTCTGATGCTGGAACCCTACGGGACACTGGTGGATGATCTGGCCGCCACCATGTCTGCCGACAACACTGCCACGTTCCGCATCGCCGGCGCCATGTCGATCAGGGATTTGCGCAACTTGCTGGACCGGATCTATGCCTGGGCCATAGAGACAGACTGGTCGGAGCCGGGCAACAAGGCCCGCGCCTGGTACGTGTCCGAGGAAAAGCTGGAACCGCGCCTTGGCGAACGGTTCGAGGAGCCGATCGAAGCCTATGAACAGCCGCTTGCTCCGGGCCGCGATGCCGCCCTGCTGCATGCGGCGCTGAAACACTGGCCGGACGAGGCGCAAATTGCCGAATTCATCCTGCGCCATCCCGAGCACCGGCACGTGCTGCGCCGGGTCCAAATCGTGGGCCGCGCGCCTTATGCGGAAATTCGCGACAACACGATTTCCGACCGGGTGATGCCGATAGACATGCTGCGGTGCAAGCTGGCGTTCTTCGGTGCGACCAAATTCGATCCGCGCTCTGATCGCTGGGTACGCATCTGCATGTATGGCAACGCCCCGCTGCCTTGCGAATTGTCGCCGGAGACCGCCGATCTCTGGGTCTACCCCACTTTACCGGAGGGCCACGCATGAGCCACTCCCTTAATGAAATCGAAGCCATGAGCAAACGCGCGGCGCGCGGTGCAGGTCTGTCCTGGGGTCTCGCGGAAGAGGCGGCCAAAGGCACCCGCTGGCTGTCGGCATTCGGTTTTCCCGGCACCGACCTGTTAGCGGATCTCTTGGAAATGAACGACCGCATCCCGCCTATCGATGTCTCGCCCGTGTCCCTGCGCGCGCCCGTCTGGCATGCTCCCGCGCGTCGCATGAGCCCGCTGATCGCGGGTGCATCGCTCAGCGACTGCGCGATGCGGTTGTTGGAGCGTGGCACCATCGCGATGGAGAACATCTGCGTCCCGTTGTTGACCGTGCCATTCATGGCCGGGGCGGCGCTGCGCCTCAAGCATCCAGTGATGGCAGAATGGGATGGGGCCCGAGTGGCCACGGACGGGCGGCAGCTTTGCCTGCAAGGTGAAAGCGCCACGCTCCAAGCGCCGATGACCGCGCATATCTGCTTTGGGACCCCGGCAGAGATGACCGGACGCCGCGAACAGGTGCTGCGCGCCGAGGTCTCCGACCAGAGCTGGCGACGGCTGTCGACCTTTGCGCAGCGAACCTTTGCCCCGGCAACCGAAGAAAGCCGCCTGCGCGGCGCCGGGGCCGGGCTCAGCGACAATGACTGACCGCCCGGTGTCTCTCTCCCGTCGCCGCCCCAAACCCTAGCAGAAGAAAGATCCGCAATGACCGCCACTGAAACCCTCTCCTTGGGTGCCATCGAAGACCTTGCCTTTCGTGCGCTGGTCAAGGCTGGCACATCACCGCAGAACGCCCGGCCGCTGGCCGTGGCCACCGCCATGACCGAGGCCGATGGCGTCGCTTCCCATGGGTTGGCCTATATCCCGATCTACGCGCAGCATGTGGTCTGCGGCAAGGTGGACGGCACCGCCATCCCGATCCTGTCGCAGCCACGTCCCGCCGTCATTTGCGCCGATGCCGCCACCGGATTTGCCCATGCGGCGATCGACCAGGGCTTTGAACAGCTGATCCCGCTGGCCCGAGACATGGGCATCGCCCTGCTGGCGGTAAACAATTCCTACAATTGCGGGGTTCTGGGCGTGCACACCCGGCGCCTTGCTGAGGCCGGCCTGCTCGGGCTCGGCTTTACCAATGCGCCCGCCTCGATCGCGCCCTCGGGCGGGGCCACGCCGGTGGTCGGGACGAATCCGATTTCCATTGCTGCCCCGGCCACAGGCACGGGTGAGCACGACAGCGCCGCCCTTCTGATCGACCAGTCCGCCAGCACGATCGCCAAAAGCGAGGTGATGAAATACGCCCGAGAAGGCCGCTCGGTGCCCGAAGGCTGGGTACTGGACGAGGCCGGACAACCGACCACGGATCCGGCAGCCGGGCTCAAGGGGTCCATGGTGCCCTCGGGGGGCTATAAGGGCGTTGGGATCGCGCTGCTGGTCGAACTGCTCGCGGCGGCAATGACCGGAGCGAACCTAGGCACCCAGGCCAGCCCGTTCTCCGGCACCGCAGGCGGGCCGCCGCGCACCGGTCAAGTATTCATCGCCATTGATCCGCAGGTAAGTTCCGCTGGTGGCTACGCCGACAAGCTGCGCTGCCTTGTCGAGTCTATCCACGCGCAGGAGGGCGCGAGGCTTCCAGGCGATGGCCGCAATACCCATCGCCAACGCGCCGGGGAGCGCGGCGTCGAGGTCAACGCAGCCTTGCTTGAGACCGTGCGTAGCCTGAGCTGATCTCCGCACTCTCGCCGGGGCGCCACTAGACGCGCTGTTACCTTGACTGCCGTCACCTGTGATAGGGGTCTGTTCCCGCTGTGGGCAGAATGACACCTCTCATGAGCGTTTTTGATTTTCCCGGCACGATAAGACTACCCCGCTGGCGCGAGATGGTCAAAATCTGTGGCCTGTACAGGCGCTGGAGACGGCAGGCCGAACCGATGGTTGTCATTCTCTCATCCGCGGATTGGATACCGCCTGACCAAATTCGATACGGGTGACCTCTCTCTAAGACCGGATATTTGTCCCAAAGCGTAGACCGAGGATTTCCCTATCCATGGCCGTCATCTCCAGCGTGCTGCACAGGCAGTCTGAGTTGGCGATCAAGCTGTGAGTGGTGTCTTTCGCGCGATATCCCAAATGAACCCAGCCAGTTCCCGGGCGATTGCGGCCAACACTCTGGGCTGCGGTTTGCCTGTCCGGCTCAGGTCTCGCATCGCTTCTTGCTCTTCATCGGGCGTCCAGATTGGCGTCAGTTCTCCAGCGCGCCAGAGCCGGGCCAACATCTCCGCATTAAGCCGATCTGTCTTGATCTGATCCCCCACTTTACGTGGGATCATCGCGGGAGAGACAACGGCACACTCAAATCCGTGCTTCACCAAGTGCCAGTGAAGGCCGTAGCCGCATGGACCTGCTCCATAACAAAATGATGGCCTGTGGTCATTCCGGGTAAGCGTTTTTGTCAGCCGCAGCACTGCATCCGCCGAATTGGCAATGACCCCATGGAACCGGATCTCACCTCCGCGTCCATCCTCAGCGACAGCCATTGCAATCGTGTCCTTGTGGACGTCTAAGCCCACATAATGCGTTTTGTTCATTTGCATTTCCTCCGTCGAACAATCCATGTTCGCCGAGAAAACCACGGGCACCACGCCCGCCGCAAAACGCTCATCTGGTCTAAGGCAGCTCGGTGGTGTTTGCCCACTTCTTTGATCCGCCTGTAACCAGTTGACCTTGCGCTACCGAATTGTTTCGCGGCTTGGCCGGCGGTCATTCCTGCTTGAACGAGATTTTGCAAACCCACCCTGGCACATTGATGCCGTCGGGAGGGGCATCCACGCCATCAACAGAGCCCTGTGACCTGCGCCGATTGTGTGAACCGCCACCGAGATAAATTCGCAAACAACGACAAAATCTATTTATTTTCAATATGCTAAGCGCGCAAATCGTTATGTCCGACATTATTGTTGATTTTGTCGGACATTATGTGCAAGCCTTGTCTCAGCAAACGCAGAGCAGGACCCGCCGTGACCCAGCCGACCAATCCCAACCAGCAAACACAGACGCAGGCCGCAGGCGAAACGCTTGAGATCCTGCCGCCCGGCAGCACCAGCCGGGATGTGCTGGATGCGCTGTCGCGGATGATTGACCGCGAGGGGCTGCGGATCGGGGACAGGCTGCCGCCAGAGGTGGATATCGCCCGGCGGCTGGGGATCGGGCGGGCCAAGGTGCGTGAGGCGCTGACGTCCTGGCAGAGCATGGGCATTGTGGTGCGCAACAAAAAGGCCGGCACCAGGCTGGCAGCTGAAGTGGCGGCAAACGCCATCCATCTGCCGGTGACCATGAAACTGGAAGCCGAAAGCCTGCTGCGGACCCATGCGGTGCGGCGGCCACTGGAAGTAGAAGCGGTGCGGCTGGCCGCACGCAATCGCAGCCCCCAGGACGCCGCCATCATCACCACCCGCGTCAGCGAGTTGATGCAGGTCTATGGCAGCAACACCGACTGGCGCCCGGCCGACGACCTGTTTCACCGGGCCATCTATGAAGCCTGCGGCAACCCGCTGTTTGGTCAGCTGATCCAGCAGATCCAACAAGGGTTCAAGGAAGTCTATGAAGCCCCGCTGGGCAAGCCCCATCTGGGCCACGAAACCATCCCGCTGCACCCGCCACTGGCACAGGCGATTGCAGAGGGCAACGAAGCAGAAGCCACGCGGCTGATGGACGAGATCCTGGCCATCGTCGAGGCCGAAATCCGCCAGGTTCTGGAGACCAAGAATGATTGATGAAACCGCCCTTGCAACGCTGCTTGCCGCCACTCACGGAGCAGATGCCCCATTCGGGCAGACAGGGCAGTCGGGGCAGGCTGGGGCAGGCGGGTCGGTGACCCCCCCCATCGTGCAAAGTTCGCTGTTCACATTTGACAGCTATCAGGCCTTTGCAGACCGCATGTCAGGCAAAACCAGCTCCCCGATCTATACCCGTGTGCAGAACCCCACCGTGGCTGCATTCGAGGACTTGATGGCCAAGGCAGAACGGGGCGAGGCGGCCATTGGCTTTGCCTCTGGCATGGCGGCGATTTCGTCGACCCTGCTGGCCTATGTGAAACCCGGCGACCGGATCGCCTGTGTGGAACATGTCTACCCGGATACGTTCCGATTGATGGAACGGCTGCTGCGCCCCTTTGGGGTGGAGGTGGAGTACCACCCGGTCAGCGCCTTTGAGAACGATCCAGAACTGCTGGCGGGTGTCACCATCGCCTATCTGGAGAGCCCCAGTTCCAACACCTTTGAGGTGATGAACCTGCCGCGGGTGACGGAACATGCCAAACGCCATGGCGCGGTGACGATGATTGATAATTCCTGGGCAGGCACGCTGTTCCAACGCCCTCTGACGCTGGGCGTGGATATCGTGCTGCATTCGGCCTCGAAGTATATTTCGGGCCATTCGGACACGGTTGCGGGCGTGGTTGTTTCCTCCCACGATCATATTGCCCGCATCCGTGATCTGACCGTTCCCTTGCTGGGCGCCAAACTGGCCCCGTTCGAGGCGTTTTTGCTCACCCGCGGGCTGCGCACGCTGGTGGCGCGGATGCGCCAGCACGAGGCCACCGCAAATCTGTTTGTGGATCGGCTGAGCGTGCTGCCACAGGTGCGCAAAATCCGCAGCCCCGGCCCCAATGACGTGCCGGGCCTGACCGGACGGTCCGGCCTGATGGGCGTGGAGTTCGACGACAGTGTGGATGTTCCGACGTTCTGCGACGCGCTGACCCATTTCAAGCTGGGGGTCAGCTGGGGTGGGTTCGAGAGCCTGGTGATGCCGGCCCGGATTGGACTGGCGCAGGCCGGGGAACAGAACTCGATGCAGAAATTTGGCGTCTCGCCAAATCTTGTGCGGCTGAACCTGGGCCTGGAGGAAGCCGAGGATCTATGGGCGGACTTTGCCACGGCACTGGCCGCAAGCCAGCGCTGACCGCGCAGACAAGACGACCAACCAATACCAACAACAGGGAAGGAACTCATGAAACATCTTCTGAAAGGGATCGCCGCGGCGGGCATGCTGATGTGTTCGGCAGCTTATGCGGAAAGAAACCTCAAACTGGTTGAGGTCATCACCAGCCCCGAGCGCACCAAAGTGCTGCAAACGCTGGTCGATGAGTTCGAGGCCGCCAATGAAGGCGTCAACGTCGAGATCGTGTCGCTGCCCTGGGGCAGTGCGTTTGAAAAGCTGGCAACCATGGTTGCGGGCGGGGATGTGCCGGACATCGTCGAGATGCCGGAACGCTGGGCGGCGCTGTATGCCGGGTCGGATCAGCTGGTGGCGCTGGATGATTATGTTGCCGGCTGGGACCATGGCAGCACGCTGACCGAAAAGACCGTGCAGATGGGTCGCCAGACCGGCGAGATGCATATGCTGCCTTATGGGTTCTATCTGCGGGCGATGTTCTACAACAAGACACTGCTGGCTGAGGCCGGCGTTGATGGCCCGCCTGCCACCATGGAAGAGTTCATGGCGGCCTCGGCTGCGGTGTCTGAGCTGGACGGCAAGTCCGGTTACTGCCTGCGCGGTGGTCCCGGTGGTCTGAACGCTTGGGTGATGATGGCGGCCGCGATGAACGGCACCAATGAGTTCTTCACCGAGGACGGCAAGTCGCGGATCAACGAACCGGGCTCTGTAGCGGGCATCCAGTATCTGATCGACATGTACCAAAAGGGCTATGCCCCCAAGGACAGCGTCAGCTGGGGCTTTAACGAGATCGTGGCGGGCTTCTATTCCGGCACCTGTGCCTTCCTGGACCAAGACCCGGATGCGCTGATTGCGGTGGCAGAGCGGATGCCAGCCGAAGATTTTGCCGTGATCCCGATGCCGGTTGGTCCGGCGGGCAAGGCGTTCCCGACCATTGGGTTTGTCGGCTGGTCGATGTTTGAAGCCAGCGAGCACAAAGACGAGAGCTTTGATCTGATTGCGCATCTTTCGGCCCCTGAGGCCAACGCTACCTGGGCCAAGCGCATTGGTGTGATCCCTGTACACAAGGGCGCCGATCAGGATCCGCACTTTAAGACCGAGCAGTTCAAAGGCTGGTTCGACACGCTAAACGGCGACGAATATGTGCCGACCGTGATGCCGGTCTATCTGGAGCAGTTTGGTTATTTCGCGGACAGCATCGCGCTGGATTCCAGCCAGGAAGCCCTGCTGGGTCAGCGCAGCGCGCAGGACATTGCCGATGAATGGGCCGAGTTCCTGACCAATGAATATGCCACATGGAAGGCCGCGCAGTGATTGCCCGCGCCACAAAAACAGTCGTGCCCCGGAGACCCCGGGCACGACGCTCCCTGTATCTTCAGTATCTGGTGGAGCCTTTTGCCTATCTGTCGCCTGCGATCGTGTTGATCGGCACGGTGATCCTGATCCCGCTGATCATCGGAATTTCCTACTCTTTTCAGTCGATTGAACTTCTGCGCCCATTCGACAGCGGCTGGGTTGGGTTTGAAAACTATGCGGCGCTGTGGAGCGACAGGAAATTCTGGATCGCGTTGGAGAATACGTTTTTCTGGACCTTCTGGTCGGTGAGCTTGCAGTTTCTGCTGGGGCTGGGGCTGGCCTTGCTCCTGAACACGCAGTTCTTTGGCAAGCGGCTGTTTCAGGCGCTGGTGTTCCTGCCCTGGGCGGTGCCAACGTTCCTCTCCGCACTGACCTGGGCCTGGCTGTTCAACCCGGTGATCGGCCCGTTGCCGCATTGGCTGGCGGATCTGGGTATCCTGAGCGAGCCTTATAACATTCTGGGCGACCCGGAGCTGGCGATCTGGGGGCCGATCATGGCCAACATCTGGTTTGGGGTGCCGTTCTTTGCCATCACCCTGCTGGCCGCGCTGCAATCGATCCCCGGTGAGCTGTATGAAGCCGCCGAAATCGACGGTGCCAGCGCGTGGCAGACCTTTAGCAAGATCACCCTGCCGTTCCTGGCGCCGATGATTGCCATCACCGTGATGCTGCGCACCATCTGGATTGCCAATTTCGCCGATCTGATCTTTGTCATGACCGGCGGTGGACCCGCCAATTCGACGCAGATCCTGTCGACCTATATCTTCACAACCGCGTTCCGCAAACTGGACTTTGGCTATGCCTCGACGATCGCGGTGGCGTTGCTGCTGATCCTGCTGATCTATTCGCTAATCGTGCTGTGGCTGCGCAAGAAACTCATCAAGATCTAAGGACACGCCATGCCTGCCGCTCTTCGTCGCAGCCCTGCTGCCATTGTTGCCAAATATGCCGCGCTGCTGTGCTATCTCGTGTTTGCGCTGTTCCCGCTGTACTGGCTGATCAAGATCGCCGTGACCCCGGATGCGCTGGTCTTTACCGAAGGCACCCAGGTGATCCCCAGCGCGGTGACGCTGGACAACTTCCGCACCGTGCTGCTGCAAACCGACTTTCTGTCCTACTTTGGCAATTCGCTGTATGTGTCGCTGGGCACCGCGGCGGTGACCACGCTGGTGGCGGCTGCGGCAGGGTATGCGTTCTCTCGGTTCGACTTTGCGGGCAAGAAGCTGTTGATTGCGGTGATGCTGATCACCCAGATGTTTCCGCTGCTGATGATCATCGCGCCGATCTACAAGATCATCTCGCAGATGGGCATGCTGAACTCGCTCACCAGCCTGATTGTGGTCTACACCGCCTTCAACATCCCCTTTGCCACCTTCCTGATGCAATCGTTCTTTGACGGCATTCCGAAAGATCTGGAAGAAGCGGCGATGATGGACGGCAGTACCCGGTTTCAGGCCCTGTACAAGGTGGTGTTCCCGTTGACGCTGCCGGGACTGGGCGCGACGCTGGGGTTTGTGTTCACCGCCGCTTGGTCAGAGCTGCTGTTTGCCTTGATGCTGATCTCCAAGAACGACGCGATGACCTTCCCGGTGGGGCTGCTGACCTTTGTGTCCAAATTCTCTGTCGACTGGGGGCAGATGATGGCGGCGGGCGTTCTGGCGCTGGTGCCCAGCTGCCTGTTCTTCATCTTCATTCAACGTTACCTCGTGCAAGGGCTGACGTCCGGCGCGGTCAAAGGCTAGGGAGGCCAAAATGGCACGTATCCAACTGAACGACGTCAAGAAAAGCTATGGTGATGTCAACGTCCTGCGCGATATCAACTTGGACATCCAAGACGGTGAATTCATCGTTCTGGTCGGCCCGTCGGGCTGTGGCAAATCCACCCTATTGCGGATGATCGCCGGGCTGGAGCCGATCAGCGGCGGCGATTTCATGATCGACGGGGAACGCATGAACGATGTGCGCCCGCGAGATCGCGACATTGCCATGGTGTTCCAATCTTATGCGCTCTACCCGCATATGGATGTGGCGCGCAACATGGGGTTCTCGATGGAGATCCGAGGCGATGCCGCAGAGGAGCGCAAATCCAAGGTGGCCGCCGCCGCCGAAACCCTGGGCCTGTCGAAACTGACCAACCGCCTGCCCAAGGCCCTGTCTGGCGGCCAGCGGCAACGGGTGGCCATGGGCCGTGCCATCATCCGCGACCCGCGCGCGTTCCTGTTTGACGAACCGCTGTCCAATCTGGATGCCGCGCTGCGGGTGGAAATGCGGCTGGAAATCGCCCGGCTGCACCAGAAACTGGGCGCAACCATGATTTATGTAACCCACGATCAGGTTGAAGCACTGACCCTGGCCGACCGAATTGTGGTGCTGGAGGGCGGCGACATCCAACAGGTTGGCAGCCCGCTGGAGCTGTATGAACGCCCGGCAAACAAATTTGTGGCGCAGTTCATTGGATCCCCCACCATGAATGTGGTTCCGGTTGAAGGCGGGGCAGGGGGCATCACCCTGGCTGACAGCAAACTGGCGCTGCCGCATCTGGGCGATACCTCTGCCGCTGTGGAACTGGGCATTCGCCCCGAACATATCGATGTAGTGGCCCCGGATCAGGGTATGCTGAAAGCGGTTGCCGATGTGATCGAACATCTGGGATCGGATACCAACATCTATGCCCGCGTTGAAGGCATCGGCCCTATGATGGTGCGGGTGCATGGCAATATCCCGGCCCGGTCCGGTGATCCGCTGGGGCTGAACATCCAGCCGCTGAACGCCCATATCTTTGCTGCTGATGGTACCGCCCTGCGCCGTGCCGACGCGATTGCTGCCTAAGGCCTCATTCAATGACACAGACTGATCAAATCCGCGCCGATCTGGAGCGCAAAACCTTGTGGCTGTCCGCATGGATGATCCACCACGCCAACAATCTCCGCGAAAAGGGCAGCATCAAGGTGGGCGGGCATCAGGCGTCTTCTGCCTCGATGAATGCCATTCTGAACGCGCTGTATTTTGACGTGTTGCGCCCCGAGGACCGGGTGGCGGTGAAACCACACGCCAGCCCAGTGTTCCATGCCATCCAATATTTGCTGGGCAACCAAAGCCAGGCGCAGCTGGAGGATTTCCGCCGGTTGGGTGGGGCTCAGCCGTATCCGTCGCGCACCAAGGACGCGGATGACGTGGATTTCTCCACCGGGTCGGTGGGCATGGGAGTGGCGATGACCGCCTTCGCCAGCCTGACGCAGGATTATCTGGCGGGCCATGGCTGGTTGCAGCAGCCCAAGGGGCGGATGATTGCGCTGGTGGGTGATGCTGAGCTGGATGAGGGCAATATCTATGAGGCGCTTCTGGAAGGCGCCAAACACGACCTGCGCAATTGCTGGTGGATCATCGATTACAACCGCCAATCGCTGGACGGGGTTGTCTCGGACGGGCTGAACGCGCGGTTCCGCGATATTTTCACCGCCTGCGGCTGGCAGGTGATTGAGCTGAAATATGGCCGGTTGATGCAGGCTGCGTTTGAACGCCCCGGCGGGCAGGGGCTGCGCAACTGGATCGACCAATGTGACAACGGGTTGTATTCGGCGCTGACCTTCAAGGGCGGTGCCGCGTGGCGGGCGCAGCTGGAGCGGGATCTGGCAAGCAATACGGATGCGCTGGCGCTGGTCGCGGATCATGATGATGCTGCCTTGGCCGCGTTGATGGGCAATCTGGCGGGCCATGATGCGGCCCTGCTGGCCGACACCATGAACGGCATCGACCATGACCGCCCGGTGTGTTTCATCTGCTACACGGTCAAGGGGCACGGGCTGCCGTTGGCCGGACACAAGGACAACCATGCGGGGGTGCTGACCGGCGGTCAGATCGAGGGCTTGCGCCGTGAGATGAACATTGATGCAGGCGCAGAGTGGGACCGGCTGGCAGGGGTGAGCGACCCCGACGCGGTGGAGGAATTCCTGAAGGCAGTGCCGTTCAATCAGGGCGGCAGCCGGCGGTATCAGGCGGCCACCTTGCCCGCCGACAAACAGGTAGAGCCGCGGCTGAAGGATGTGATTTCCACGCAGGAAACATTCGGGCAGGTGCTGGCGGCGCTGGCCTCAGACGCGCCGGAGCTGGCAGAGCGGATTGTCACCACCTCGCCCGATGTGTCGGTCTCGACCAATCTGGGGGGGTGGATCAACAAGACTGGGCTGTTTGCCAAGACCGGCGTGGCGGATGTGTTCAAGGATCAGGCGATTGCCAGCCTGCAAAAATGGCAGCGCAGCCCCGAGGGGCGGCATGTGGAGCTGGGCATTGCCGAGAACAACCTGTTCACGTTCCTTGGCGCGCTCGGGCTGTCGCATTCGCTGTTTGGTCAGCGTCTGCTGCCGGTGGGCACGGTCTATGACCCGTTTATCTGCCGCGGTTTGGATGCGCTGAACTATGCCTGTTATCAGGATGCGCGGTTCATGCTGGCGGCAACGCCGTCGGGCGTGTCGCTGAGCCATGAAGGCGGTGCGCATCAGTCGATCTCGACCCCGCTGATTGGCATGGCGCAGGATGGGCTGGCGACGTTTGAACCCGCCTTTGCCGACGAGCTGGCGGCGATCATGCACTGGGGGTTTGATTACATGCAGCGCGATGGCTCCGGTGCGGTTGAAGAACAAAGCTGGCTGCATGATGAGCGCGGCGGCGCGGTGTATCTGCGGCTGTCGACGGTGCCGTTGGAGCAGCCGCAGCGGCAGATGGATGCGGGTTTGGCGCGGCAGGTGATTGATGGCGGTTACTGGCTGCGCGCCCCTGAACCGGGAATCTCGGTGGTGATTGCCTATAGCGGCGTTGTCGCGCCTGAGGCGATCCGCGCGGCCGGGCTGCTGGCCGAGGATCTGCGCGGCGTAGGCGTGCTGGCAGTCACCAGCGCTGATCGGTTGAATGCGGGCTGGCAGGCAGCAGAACGGGCGCGCCAGCGCGGCCAGGACACGGCGCTGTCGCATGCCGAGCGCCTGCTGGCGCAGATGCCGCGTGATGCCGGGATGGTGACGGTGACCGATGGCCATCCGGCCGGGCTCAGCTGGTTGGGCGGGGTCGAAGGCCACCGGGTGAAATCGCTGGGGGTGGAACATTTTGGTCAGGCCGGCACGGTAGAGGATGTCTACCGGTTGCATGGGATCGACTGTAACGCGATCCTGCATGCGGCGGCGGCGCTGCGGTCGGGACGGGGCAAGCGGTACGCGCTGCCGCTGGCAGGCTGATGACTGCCTATTGTATTGAAAAGACGCCGATTTGGAGAGATTGATGCCTGATATTCTGACCGACAGCACCGCTGAGACCGGCACGCTGTGGATCACCGACCCCGGCCACCGCGCGGCTCTGCTGTATGAGGCGCGGCGGCAGTTTGACTTCTTTGCCGCCAGTGTGGACCCCAAAGGCGGGTTTGATACGCTGGATTTTGACGGCAAGCCACTGCCCGGTCAGCTGCGCGAAATCCACACGGTTACGCGGATGGTGCATTCTTATGCGTTGGCGCAGATGGCCGGTATTGAGGACGCGGAGCAGATCGTCGATCACGGGCTGAGCTATCTGCTCAGCCACCACCGCGACCCGGTGCATGGCGGATTTGTCTGGGGGGTTCAGGGCGACGCCCCAGCGGATGATCGCAAACTGGCCTATGGGCATGCCTTTGTGCTGCTGGCGGCGGCCAGCGCAATTCAGGCCGGGCATGCGCACGCCGAGGCGTTGCTAGATGAGGTCTGGCAGGTGCTGGATGAACAATACTGGGAAGAGGACCACGGGCTGTTTGCCGATGAGTGGAACCGGGACTGGACACCATTTTCTACCTACCGCGGCATGAATGCCAACATGCATTCCATCGAGGCGCTGCTGACCGCTTATGAGGCCACCGGCCGGGCCGTGTTCTTGGAGCGCGCCGGGCGGATCTTGGATTTCTTTGTGAACCGCATTGCCCCGGCTGAGGGCTGGCGGCTGCCGGAACATTACGACGCCAACTGGCAGGTTGACCGCGCCTATAGCGGCAACCCGATGTTCCGTCCCGCTGGCAGCACGCCGGGCCATTCGTTTGAGCTGGGTCGGCTGCTGTTGCAATATTGGGATCTGCGGGGCCGTCCCGAAGGTGATGCGCCGCAAAATGCCCGCCGGTTGATCGAACAGGCGCTGACGGATTCCTGGAACACGGAGCGCGGCGGCTTTGCCTATACGCTGGGCGACGGCGGCACGGTGGCGATTGCGGATCGCTATTGGTGGCCGGTGACCGAGGCAATCGGAGGCATGGCAGCGCTGGTGAAACTGGACGCCCGCCCCGAGGACGAGGCCTGGTACCGCCGCCTGTGGGGCTTTGCCCATGCACATCTGATTGACCACGACTGCGGCGGCTGGTTCCCGGAACTGGACGCCAACAACAAGACCGTGTCGAACCAGTTTATGGGCAAGCCTGACATCTATCATTCGGTGCAGGCGGCGCTGTTCCCGCTGGCTGCTGGCCTGTCGCGCAATGCGGCGGATCTGAAACGGCTGGACCCGCAAACCGCCGCGCTGCGCTGAGCCGATCTTAATAAACGCGGCCCGCAAGCGCCGCCTGTAATGCCCGAAGGTGGAATTTCCCACCCGCAGCCGGAACTGCCCCACGGGGTGGTTCCGGTTATTTTGGAGTCTAATGCCGGACGGGGCAGAAACCTACGCTCTCATGAGCGTTTTCAGGTTTCCTGTCTCTATTAAGCTACCCCGCTGACACGGGTTCGTCAAAGATGTAGACTGTGCAGGCGCTGAAGACGGTGGCCGAACCGATGATTGTCATGCTCTCATCTGCGGATTGGTTACCGCCTGACCAAATTCGATACGGGTTACCTCTCTCTAAGAACGGATATGTTTCCCAACGTAGTCCGAGGATTTCCCTATCAATGGCCGCCATCTCCAGCGGGTGTTGTCACGTTTGCTAGCGCATTCGGCAATTCGTGGTACCGATGGTATATCAAGCGACATTCGCCGCGGATTTCCACATCTCGAAAGCTTCGAGCCGATGGTAGCGAATGGTGAGGGCGGAGCCGCGGCGGGCTGGGACAGAGAAATGATTGCGGGTTGCGGACTGCATGAATACGAAACGCTGCAAGCCGCCCGGTGATCGGAATCCCTGCATTGCTCGCTCTCGTTTTCGAAATGGCAGATGGCTGTTTTCAGCGCGGTTGTTGAGGCCCGTGTGGGACCATTGATCAAGGCCGGACGCGACCTCACGTTTTGCGGCACCATAGGATCGCAATTTGTCCGTAATGATCCTTTTGGGCACGAAGCTCCAACGTTTCATCAGCTTGATCAAAAGCCGCTTTGCGGCGCGCTTGTCTCGCCTCGATTGAGGAATTTCCTCAAGAACGACACCGTGTCGGTCGACGGCACGCCACAGCCAGTATGACCGACGCGCGATCTTCACCACGACTTCGTCCAGATGCCAGACATCACCAGGGCGCGGCTGCCGCCGCCGCAGAACGTGGGCGATCAAAGGGCCGAACTTAACGGTCCAGCGTCGGATCGTTTCATACGAAACGTCCACGCCCCTTTCCAACATAAGTTCCTCGACCTCGCGCCGGCTCAAGTTGAACCGGGCGTAGAGCCAGACAACATGAGCAATGATCGGAGGCGGAAAGCGGTGGCCCTTATAGCTGGTTTTCTCTGTTTGCATCGATACCGCCTACGCCCAGGTCACTAAAACAACAACCTCAGGACCGTTAACGTGACAACACCGTCTAGAGGGATATGCCTAGCAATTTCATATTTTGATAGGTATACGTGCCAAGCAAAACTTGGAAATGATTGGCATGACCCCACTCAGCAGCATCGCGTTGAGCGCTTACACCGATCTCGTGCGGTTCCTCAAGGATGACGCGCTGTCTAGCGTAGAAGGTAAGCCGACGCTCAAGGAGCGTGCCGATAAGGCCTATTGGTATGTCGCGCGACGCGTCGGAACTGAAATGCGGTTCATCTATATGGGCGAAGACAGCGACGAGACGCGCGCGCGCATCGACCAGATAGAAGAGCTGCGCGCAACGGCTAAGGAAAGGCAGGCGGAACGGTCGCGGCTTGTTCGGCTTTTACGCGCTGAAGGCATGACGCCCACTGATCGCGCGACCGGTTCCATCCTGTCGGCTATGGCTGCAGCCGGGACCTTCCGGTTGGGGGGCACCATCGTTGGAACGAATGCTTTCCGGCTTTACGAAGGCGAGCTTGGCATTCGCCTTCCCTTGGGCGGCATGGCCAATACCGGCGACATCGACATTGCGCAGTTCGAAAAGCTAAGCGTGGCCTTGCAGGATCAGGTCGATCCGGGTCTCGCTCAGACCTTCTCGGCACTAAAATTCGATCCCTTGCCGGCTCTTGACCAAGGTCGGACGTGGCGATGGGCTCAGGGTGGTAGCGGCCAGTTGGTCGAATTTCTCACACCGGCCTTCGGAGATGAAACCATTCGTGATCTGCCAGCATTGGGCGTGAACGCCCAAGGATTGAATTATCTCAACTTCTTGATCGCCGAACCAATCCACGCAGCGGCGATCTACCGATCTGGCATTCTGGTGCAGATCCCGCGCCCGGAACGTTATGCGATCCACAAACTGATCATTGCAGACCGGCGCCGTGACGGAGCAGGCAGCCTCAAATCCGCGAAGGACAGGGAGCAGGCAGCGTTCCTGATACAGGCGATGGCGGATGACCGACCCGATGACCTGGATCGTGCCTATGCCACCGCCATGGCGGTCGGACCGCGCTGGCGAGCTCATATCGACAACTCGCTGAAGCGAATGCCTGGGACGAAGGCCATCCTCGAGAGCCTGGACGCGTGATCGCCAGTTGAACCGCATCGGGTTTGCCGGAGGCTGATTTGTCTTAGTTACGCGACCATGTCTTCAGCTTCCAAAGCTGCGTGGAAGTTTGCCTCTGCTTCCGCCGACGGGATGTTCTCTATGGGCTCGAGCAGGCGGCGGTTGTTGAACCAGTCCACCCATTCCAGCGTAGCGTACTCCACAGCTTCGAAGCTGCGCCATGGACCGCGACGATGGATAACCTCAGCCCTGTAGAGACCGTTGATGGTCTCGGCCAAAACGTTGTCGTAACTGTCACCAACCTACCGACCGAAGGTTTGATATCAGCTTCGCCCAGTCTCTCGGTGTAGCGAACGGACAGATATTGCGAGCCGCGGTCGCTGTGATGCACCAGCCCCATGGCCTTCGTGGGGCTCCTATCATGGATAGCCTGCTCCTGCGCATCAAGGACGAAACCGGTCTGTGCCGGAGTGCTGGCGCGCCAGCCGACGATCTTGCGCGCATAGACATCGATGAGCGAAGTCTTGTTCGCCATTGGTTCGAAAACAATGGTCGAGCGACAACATAGACCAAGCCCTTCCACGTGGCGACGTAGGTGAAGTCGCTGACCCAAAGCACGTTTGGCGCCGGAAAGCGGAACTCACGGTTCATCTTGCCCAAGGGGCACGGGGCCTTCTTGTCTGGGATCGTTGTCCGGTGCAGCTTGCCGCGGATGATGCCCTGAATGTCCTAGTCTTTCATCAGCCTTGCACAGTGCAGCGCGCGACAGAGAAGCCTTCCCGGACGAGCTGTCGCCAGACCTTGCGGGCACCATAGACCTTGTAGTTTTACTCCCAGACGCGTTCGATCTCGGACTGTAGGGCGCGATCACGACGGGCACGGTCCGACGGCCGCGCCGGATCGGCCCGCTTCGCCAAGTGATCGTAGTAGGTGGAAGGGGCGATCAGCAGCACCTTGCAGATCGGCTCGACCCCGTGCGCATCTCGTTGCGCGTCGATGAAACCCACCATCACTTTGACCGGCGGTAGAGCTCCGCCATCGTAAAGTCGAGCACGTCACGCCACTGGTTCTAGTGGCGTGATCGACGCTGACGCCTTACGAAGGATTTCGTTCGCCAGGCGCAGTTGGCGGTTCTCGCGTTCCGGCGCCTTCATCCGCTCGGCCATCTCGCCGGAGACTGTTTGATCCCACGGTTTAATGGTGCGATCCTTTCTCAGGCTTGGAAGGAAGCATTATGGGACAAGTTCGTCACGGGAGCGCCACGACAACGCACGCCGTCAGAGCTGCAATACAGCGATCGCAAGCTTCGCTCACGCAGTTGAGCAAGGAATTGGGCATCAATCCCAAGACTGTCGCGAAGTGGCGCAAGCGGGCGACGGTGGAGGACTTGAAGACTGGGCCGAGGGAGCCGCGTTCGACCGTTCTCACTGAAGCTGAGGAGGCGATGATCGTCGCATTCCGACGGCATACGCTGCTGCCGCTGGATGATTGCCTCTACGCTCTTCAGCCATCGATTCCGCAACTGACGCGATCGGCATTGCACCGCAGCCTGCAGCGGCATGATATTTCTCGGCTACCTGAAATCGAAGGCGACAAGCCGAAGCGTCAGAAGTTCAAGCGCTATCCCATTGGCTTTTTTCATATCGACATCGCCGAGGTTCAGACAGCGGAGGGCAAGCTCTACCTCTTCGTGGGGATTGACCGCACCAGCAAGTTCGCAGTCGCACAACTCGTGGATAAGGCAGACCGCAAGATCGCCTGGGAGTTCCTCGAACACCTGCTCAAGGCCGTCCCCTATCGCATCCACACGATCCTCACCGACAACGGCATCCAGTTCGCCGAGCAGCCTCGCAACCGGAACACAGCCTATTCCCGGCAGATGCGCTTCGACATGATCTGCGAGGCAAATGAGATTGAGCATCGGCTTACCAAGCCCAACCACCCCTGGACCAATGGCCAGGTCGAGCGGATGAACCGCACGATCAAGGAGGCGACCGTCAAACGATACCACTACGGCAGTCACGACCAGTTGCACACGCACCTCGCGGACTTCATGGCAGCCTACAACTTCGCACGCCGCCTCAAGACGCTCAACGGCCTCACACCCTACGAATACATCTGCAAAATCTGGACTTCAGAGCCAGATCGATTCATCCTAAATCCGATCCACAAAATGCCGGGACTAAACACCTAAGCAAGGAGTTGGCTTGATGACTGACCCAAGCTATTGGATCTGATCGGCCATCATGTCGCCTTAACGACACACGAGGCCCGGAACATTAAAGTCGAACTGATTAAGGTAAAACTAACTAAGGCGCAATACATTGATAAGGGTACTTCTATTAGAGGACGAGGGCATCCTTCGTCACGCAATTGCGATGAATGTTCATACGCTGTTCGGAGAAGCCGAGATATTTAGCTTCAACCGATACGATGGTTTGCAGTCCACTATCAAAAATGACGGCGAAATCGCGATGACGGATTTTGATGTAGCTTTGCTGGATCCGGGTGTTCCTCCAGTCTCGCCATCATCGAGCCGTGAAGAGCGAATAGATATGATCTCGACGATAATATCCGCTTTACGAAACGATTGTAGCGTTCTTGTTCTGACTGGCTCGTACAGTGAGGCAGAATCCAAAGTAATGTTGCAAATGGGAGTTTCCAAATATTTATCGAAAGACAGCCTCGATCTCATGCAACTGCGTAATCACATAGATACAGCTTCAGGGTCTCCACAAGCTGTTGGACCGGATACAGAAATGAGGACTGAACGATTTTTCAGTGGCCTAACTGAAAAAGAAAGAATTGGCCTAGCTGTCCATCAAAAAATGTATGATGAGAATTTAGTTTCAAGAGCTCTTGATTTGGATGTGGAGAGCATTCGTCGATATGTGACAAGAGCTAAAAAACGCGAACGTGACCTGATCAATAGTCCTGGTCCGCAATAGAAACTTCATACTCGCTCGCACAACACTGCAGCTTCCATCTGTTCGAGGAATTGGTGCGACGGATTTCCCAGATAATGAACGCCTGGACTGAATGAACGGATGCCCGGAAATAGTTTCGCTAATGAATTAGGTGAGAACGCGTGAATATGTCCGTTTCGTGGTCCTAACCACCAATAGTCGTGCTCCGATGCCTCTGGAAGAAGTAGCGTTGTCACTACTATGTCTGCTTCGTCCGCTGCTAGACGCAAAAGTGTTTCTGCAGCCGCCTGAGGGTTGGGGACATGTTCAAGAACCTCGATGCAGAGAAGCAAATCGTACTGCCCACTGATGGCAGTTAGTTCGAGTGTCATTGGATCGAACGCTACAGCATCGACACCAACTTCCGAAAGATGCTCAGGAAGAAGTCCGGAACCAGATCCATAGTCAAGGACTCTCGTCGAGGTGGAGTAAAATCGAGTAACGGCGTCGGCAGTAGATTTTGGCCTACGGGCAACATACCCTGGATCATGTATGTGATAGTCGGCGTTATAGATCTGTTCTTTAAATCGGCGATCTGGCCAACCATCGAAATAGTCAGTGGCTACGTGCCCACATACCTTACACTCTCCATAAACCGCTTGTTCGCCAGGATCAGAACTAGATCGTCCACCGAATCGGACACCACATGAGTGATTTGATGATCTGGCGAGTATCGGACAACTCAGACTTGAACAAACCGGACAACGCATTGTACGATTCTTCCAACTTAGTTTCTTCTCGAAGGTCATGTGTTCCATGCTGAGACTTGCTTTTGTATCCGCTATCACATTGCTACCATTGAATACTTTGTATGCTTCAGAGACATCCTTTGCATTGACAGTCGGTGACACAAGCTACACCGTCGATCAACTAGAAAGCGACTTCGAGCAAGTTACTATACATACGGTTTCGACCTGGACGCAGGATGAAGTGATCCAATACTCGGGGCCTTCATTGCTTGAAGTTGCGGATCGCTCAGGGCTTGGAAACCTGACTGGTTTGAAGCTTACATCGGCAGACGAATATGCCGTCACTGTTCCGAGATACGAGGCTGAAAAGTTTAATACAATCATCGCGATACGTGTTGATGGGAAACGAATTGGCTTTTCAGAAAAAGGCCCTGCTCGAATGGTATGGCCGAGATCAAAGTATCCAGACGAAATCGGCGCAGCGCAAGATGGGTACTGGTTGTGGTACTTGATCTCAATCACTGCTGATTGAGGTGTATATGCAGAGTTATCTACGGCTTGCTCTATATGGTGTCGTAGCTTCTGCGCTAGCTCTGCTGTGGTTGATCGGTCACGACTGGTATCGTCAGCTCAATCAAATCGACGATCAACAAGACCAGATCGCTGAGCTCGGCCGGTCCTATGGTGAGGTTATGTGGCGGGTGACATCAGCTCGCCGCTGGTGGCTCGAATACAATCATCAGGTTCATATAAGCTATTTGACTGACACCGATGCATCTGAGGTTGACTTCTCGCTCCAGTATCAATTTTTCAAGCAGAACCTGAATGATGCACTGGCCTTGGAAGGGGATGTGATCGAGATTGCTCAAGTAGCCCTGGACCAGCTTGGAGCTGTGTTAGAGAGAACCGAAGCACTACATAACAAAATCAATGAAGTCGGCTCCATCACAGCGGAAATTCGAGATGAAGCTGATAGCATCAAGAAGGAAGTCATCGCTCTCACTGCCAGCCTCGGTACATTTCAGTATGTTTATTTTGGTCCATCGAGCCTTCAGGCTCCGATCAAGCGTGACTTGATGGTTCGTTCCCTCTTTTTCCTCAGCTTTCTGTTCATTCTGGCTATCAGTGCTATCGCTATTTATAGGCACGGAATCATTCAAGAGGAGCGGGCAAAGCAAACAAAGTTGGAGGCTTTGGGTGCCTTGGCTGCGGGATATAGTCACGCGATCTCGTCGATCATCGGTGGTCTACAAATTATCTTAGATAGCCTAAGAGTTAGTCAGAGAAACCCGAGGGATCTTGCTGCCTTCGATCAGTTCGAAATAGGAATTGAACGAATGCGTAGCCTCAACATCAACCTCTCGCTCATAGCGCGAGGCCATCCCATTAACGATTCACTTGCGCCGCTAGGGGAAACGATCAATGCAAGCGTTGATCATCCGAGCGATCCTGACCATCCAGTGACTTATCACCTTGGTGTTTCACATGACGTATCGGGTATACTTGTACCTCAACTAGCTGTTTCTACGATCATTTCAGAGCTTCTTAGTAATTCTAAGCACCATGCTTCTCGCCATGTACCACCAAATGTTTGGATCGATGCAGAGGTGACTGGTAAAGCTGATTTGCGGATAACGATAGCCGATAATGGCATTGGGATACCCTCTCAGAACATTCCAATGGTTCTTGATCCGTTCTTTTCAACCTCAGGCGAGGGACACGCCGGCCTTGGGCTTACCAGTATCAAATCAATGGTAGAAGCGATGCGCGGAACGATCCGCATCTCTGCACGTGTCGGTGGTCAAGGAACTTGCGTTGAAATCGTCTTACCTCTTGAGAACGAAACCGTTAGCCCGCCCTTGATGGGACAAAAAAGTACAGTTTCCCCTCGGTAAGGGACAACTTGTCCCTAGATTTGAGCACTCTACCTAAGGCAGATCGATTCCTAACGAGTTCGCCTCACATCCCGGCGACCTTTGATTTGGAAAGAGAAGGGGTTTGCACAAATGTGCAATTTTGAAAATCATCCGCGCTTTAAAATTCTCGATCTCCTTGGGTCTGATTTGGCCTCATCATCTCTGTTCGAAGCGGGCACTTCTCGTGATATTGCAGTACCTTATGCAAGGGTTTGTGATGATAAAGAACGCTTAGGAACCGCCTATCGTTGGAACAACGGAGAAACTTCTGTGGTTTGGAATTCTTGATCTTTTAGTTGGCCCAACCGCCCCGAACGTGCACAGATGGGGGTTATGAGGAACACAAGAAGAACACACGGTGCCGTGACCATTCGCTACGCGTTGTTTGAACAGGTGAGATGCGAACGTTGCGGTCATTCGTTTTTTTCTCATCCCGCAGACGCAGCATCACTTCGCGCTTGCGGCATGCATATCGCCGTATTGCACCTCATGTTGCCGAGGCGGTCACTCAACATAGGCCCATGACTTCAAATCGAAAACGCAATTTCGCTGCCCGGTGCTGGAATAGTCAAGATGCGGATGGAATGGATGGCGTCTTTACCCAAAGCTTTCGACGGATAGTGTCCCAGAAACTGGTTGAACTTTGCTCTTCGGCCTTGGCTGGGCCGCAGTCACAGGGCGGCGATTTCCGCCGGGTACATGGGGGCAGTGTCGTAAATGGCGGCGACGGTTTCCAGTGTCATGTAGCGCCGCGTGATCGCCCATTCATCATTCTGCTCCAGCATCAGGGCGCCGACGAGGCGCGTGAACGCAGCTTCGTTGGGGAAGATCTCGACCACGTTGGTCCGGCGCTTGATCTCCTTGTTCAGGCGCTCCAGTGGGTTCGTGCTGTGGATTATCGCCCAGTGGTCGCGCGGAAAGCTCTTGTACACCAACACGTCATCCTCGGCGCGGCGCATCAGTTCCGCGAGCCTGGAATGGCGCGGTTCGAACGCGTCGATCAGCTTTGCCCAGTGGTCTTTCGATGCCGCGGGCGTGTCCTGATCGAAGGCGGTTCTGCGCGCCGCGGTGACTGTCGGGCGGTCCTTCTTGCCGACGCAGGCGAGCGCGTTGCGCATGAAATGAACGCGGCAGCGCTGGACGGTCGCTCCGAGCACCTTGGCCGCGGCAGCCTTCAGGCCCTTGTGATCGTCGGCTATGATCAGACGGGTTCCGCAAAGCCCGCGATCTGCGAGCGAGCGAAGAAACTCATCCCAGAAAACCTCTGCCTCGCTGGGCTGGACGGCGATGCCGAGAACCTCGCGGCGGCCATCCAGGTTGACCGCCACGGCCACTATGGCAGCAACGCTGACGATCCGACCGCTGCGACGCACCTTGATGTAATTGGCATCGAGCCACAGGTATGGCCATTCGCCTTCGAGGGTGTTGTCACTTTAACTAGCCCAGGATGCAATTTAGGGCACCGATCATACATCAAGCGACGTTTGCCGCGTTTTTCTATGCTTCGAGTGCCTCCAGTCGGTGGTAACGGATGGTGAGGGCGGAGCGGCGACGGGCTGGAACGGAGAAACGATTGCGGGTTGCAGACTGCATAGATACGAAGCGCTGCAATCCACCCGGCGATCGGAAGCCTTGCATCACCCGCTCTCGTTTTCGGAAGGGCAAGTGGCTGTTCTCGGCGCGGTTATTGAGCCCTTTGTGGGACCAATGATCAAGGCCAGGCGCGACCTCGCGCTTGGCGGCCCCATATGAGCGCAGTTTGTCCGTAATGATCCTTCTCGGCATGAAACCCCAACGTTTCATGAGCTTGAACAGAAGCCGCTTTGCAGCGCGCTTGTTTCGCCTCGATTGAAGGATTGCTTCAAGAACGACGCCGTTTTGGTCGACCGCGCGCCAAAGCCAGTATGACCGCCCCGCGATATTCACAACGACTTCGTCCAGATGCCAGACATCGCCGGGGTGCGGCTGTCGCCGCCGCAGAACGTGGGTAATCAAGGGGCCGAACTTGACAGCCCAGCGTCGGATCGTCTCGTACGAAACATCAACCCCACGTTCGAGCATCATCTCCTCAACCTCGCGCAGGCCCAAGTTGAACCGGGCGTAGAGCCAGACAACGTGAGCGATGATCTGCGGCGAAAACCGGTGGCGTTTGTAGCTGACGTTCTGTGTTTGCATCAGCACCGCCTACGCCCAGAGAAATGAACCAGCGACCTCAAGCCCGGTAACGTGACACCACCCATCAAAGCCCTGACGCACGAGCGAATTACCGTTTCTTAACATTTCGAAGTGATACTCGTCTTTAAGCTGTGCAAAAACCGGACTTTTAGTGGTTTGAGCGTTGATATCTTAGTCGCTCTTTCCTTTTTTCAATTTCGCCTCACAAGAATTGGAGAAATGCATGGTACATGTCATTCGCGGTCAGCTGTGAAGAAAGCGACTCTTGCGTTCCTTTCAGGCGCGGCGTGGAGTGCCATGATTGTGACACCTAGTGTCGCAGACCCGCTTTTGGCGGGGTCATTTTGGAGCAGCGTGGGAAGCTTTGATCCCCGTTTTGACTCGGTGGACATACGGATCACCGGCGATAGCCGTGCCACCATGGAAGGTGATATAGACTCGTTCTCGGAGACGTTCCACTCGGCCTGGAGAACGACGCGTATCGCCGGACCAGCCGGGGCAAACGCGCGACCGGTTCTCAACCTTCAGACCCTTGATCTCAGCACGGGGTTCGCAATCGACGAGGCCGAGTATCGTTTTTCACTAGAAAACCTGAACCTGTCCAATGTCGACTTTCGGTCGGAAAGAGTTCAGCTGTTCTTCAGAGGGGGAGACAACCGTCTTTCCTTTGACAACGCATCGCTGCGGCTGGGCACCGACCCGTTGATCCTATCAACGGCACCGATGGCTCTGTCCTTTGACAGTGGGGACAGTACAGTTACCAATTTTAATACCTCGTTTGCAGGCGCAACGTCGATTTCCGTGCGATCCGGTGCCAGTGCTACATTTGAGCTTTCCGGCTCGCGGCAGTCGACGGATCCGAACGATGCGCTTTGGTTCCGAGGGCCGACTACAATAGATATCGATGGCGGGTCACTAACGTTTGACCGCAGCCATGTGCAGGTTGGCAATGGCACGACCACTATCCGAAATGGTGGCAGATTGACAGCCACGGGGGCGGATAGTTATTTGATTTTGCCCAATGTCGTAGTCGAGGATGGATCGACGCTCGCCGTCGGGTCATCAGGTAGCGAGATTGTTGTGGGCTCGCTTCAACTGGACAGCGGATCGGTCAACCTTTCGTCGACATCGCGCCTGAGAGTCAACAGGTTGCAGATCGAGGACATAGGTACAATCATCGGAGGAACCGGCGGTGGTGAGAACATGTCGGTCGATCTTTTTGACACCGCAAATTCTGACCCAACAGTATTTACGCTGGATGGGGTGAGCCGCCTCGACATCACGAGCTTTATCGGTCGATCCAACCTGACTGTAGAACTTGACGAGAGCACGCTGGTTTTTCCAGAGCGGTCGATCACAATATTTGATGGTGCTACGGTTAATGTTAACGCCGGCAGCACGCTGTCCTTTTTCTCTCAGATCGACAACCCATCTCTCGAGGGAACAATCAACCTCGCCGAAGGTGGTGCGATGTTTGTAAGCCAGAATACAGATCTCACGTTGAACCCTTTGCTCAACCTCGGATTTGCGGAGAATTCGGTTCTCGAGGTGCAGGGGCAGGTGTCTGGAACAGGTGATCTTGGCGAGGCGATCACGCAGCTGAACACACCAAGTCGGAATCAGTTTCAAGCCGCGATTTCTCCTGGCGTTGACCGGGGTTCAAGGTCTGCCGACCAAATTGGAGAAATTACAGCCAATGGCGATCTCTCCCTTTACGGAGACGTTTATACGCGCGACCCGATCCTTGCATCTACTGGGCTCTTTGATGGCTCTCGCTATATCGCGGATATCAGCGTCTCGGGTGGGACCCCGAGCAACGACGTTCTAGCCTACGGAGACGGTGAAGTGGATCTGTCGCTCATGGAGGACGTATACGTTAGGGTACTTGACCAAGCAACCGCTGCAGAGCTGTCCGGTCGGGAATTCACGATAGTTCGCTCTCAAGACGCAGCCGCAGCCGGCGGCATTTTTTTGAACGGTCAAAGTGTCGATATCGTAGTGGATCCATTCAGCGTCCCTGCACTTGTGGGTTTCACAGTGGTTGATCGGCGCACAAACGGGCATGATGACATCACGCTCGTCGCAAGCACCCAACCTGTCGCGGTATTGCCAAGTTTGGGACCAACAGGCCGCAATCCCCAGAGCATACTGACGTCGACAGTAGGTGTTGCTGGGAACGGGACACCGGCTGGCGGCCCGTACCTGACCAACGGAACAAGTCTCGGTACGGCGCTTAACAGTTTGACACCGCAGCAACTCTCTCAGTTTAGCTTTCTGCACGGCGAGGCCTATAGTTCGTTTTTGACTGTCGGATTAGAGCATATGGAATTGGTATTCGATATGGTCCAGCGTCACGTATCGGGCACCGTTGGTGGACTTGACCTATCGTCCGTAGCGGTAAAAGAAGCATTCCGTGCGCCCGATACTTTGATCGCGTCAAGGTTTTCCGCGTCAGACGACATTGCCGAAACCAGCGGACCCAATACTTGGGTCGATGTCGCCTATGCGCGCGGCGATGTAGAAGGACAAGCGGACCTTGGGGGGTTCCAGTACGATCTTACCGGTTTTGTCGCGGGTGTCGATGTGTTGGCAGATCAAGGCCGTAGGGTTGGCGGGTATTTCGGATATGGAACATCGGAGCTCAACGAGCATGACAGCATAGACCACGAATTGGCGTCCGATGTAGTCCATCTCGGCCTCTATGGGACGTGGCATTTGGAATCCAATTGGCAGGTTTCTGCTGTGGGCGGCTACATGTTCGGTCAGAATGTGTCGACGCGTGTTGCCAATAGTGTCGGGGCTTTCACAGGGGGAGTGGCACGAGCGGATTTCGATAGCTATGGTGTCTACGCTGGCGTTGTCGCGTCGAGGAATGTCGCCCTTTCGGCGAGAACAGAGCTAAACCTGTCCGGCGGCCTCTCCTATTCGTATCTGCACCAGGACGAATTCAGAGAAATCGGCGCTACAGACCTGAATTTCGATGTTGCGCAGGCACAGGCAGAAGCCCTTGTGGCCTCTGTAGGCGTAGAAGTGGAACACGATATCTACGCCCGAAACGGTAGTTTCACGTTGCTTGGACTGGCCCGTTATCACTATGACGTATTCGCTGATCGAAACAGCGAGCACGAAATTTCGTTTTCCAATCCGTTTTTCGGAAAGTTCGTTCAAGTGGGGAAAAACCGCGGCGCACAGAGCCTGACCTTGGGGCTGGGCGGAACTGGCTATATCAATGACAGCACCACTTTCGGCATCGGTCTTGCCCGAACGTGGAACAGCCACGGTGAAGAGAATTCCGTCGATGCCACCCTAGCTATACGTTGGTGACAAGGCGCCAAATAGGTGTTGTCACGTTACCGGGCTTGAGGTTGCTGGTTCATTTCTCTGGGCGTAGGCGGTGCTGATGCAAACACAGAACGTCAGCTACAAACGCCACCGGTTTCCGCCGCAAACCATCGCTCACGTTGTCTGGCTCTACGCCCGGTTCAACTTGGGCCTGCGCGAGGTTGAGGAGATGATGCTCGAACGTGGGGTTGATGTTTCGTACGAGACGATCCGACGCTGGACTGTCAAGTTCGGCCCCTTGATTACCCACGTTCTGCGGCGGCGACAGCCGCACCCCGGTGATGTCTGGCATCTGGACGAAGTCGTTGTGAATATCGCGGGGCGGTCATACTGGCTTTGGCGCGCGGTCGACCAAAACGGCGTCGTTCTTGAAGCAATCCTTCAATCGAGGCGAAACAAGCGCGCTGCAAAGCGGCTTCTGTTCAAGCTCATGAAACGTTGGGGTTTCATGCCGAGAAGGATCATTACGGACAAACTGCGCTCATATGGGGCCGCCAAGCGCGAGGTCGCGCCTGGCCTTGATCATTTGGTCCCACAAAGGGCTCAATAACCGCGCCGAGAACAGCCACTTGCCCTTCCGAAGAAGTAGCCGAGACGTCGCCGCAGCCGAAAACTCTTGCCAACCAACGAATGTTGTCCATGCTGATACCCTTGTCGTTCTCCTGAAACCAAAGCTGCACCGTTCGAAGATTGACACCCACGCCATTCCTATCCATTTAAGAAATTGCATCCGTAAGTAGATCCGGAGACCAAGGTCCAGGCGACATTCCGTCATGGTCAACAGGTTGTCCAGCCCCTTTCATAGCTTCCAATTTAAGAATTTCTTTAATTGTCTCATCTGCACAGGGTGGAGGGACAAAATATTTACGGTTTATAATCAAAATACTGCAAGGCCTTGCTTCGTTCTGCTTCGTTTCGCTTCGTGCTGGGCATTAGGACTAACACCATAAACACGCGAACGCAACTTTAGGGTGTTTCGCCCCATGATACCTTCCAAGAAAATCACCTTTAACATGACACCTGATAGATTTGATTCTTCGAAATTTGACTGTCAAAATCCTATCAATGTCCAGCTCACAAGCGATGAACGAGGCAAAGTGCTACCGTCTTCAATCCATTCAACAGGCCAACTGCCAGCCTGTTGTCCATTTGGAAATGAGACAGAGGCCCACCCCTTATCTTGGGAGGTGGCTTCGCCGATATGCGCATTGGTTGAAAACGGCGTGCCTATCGGAACAGTCTATCGGTGGAACAATGGGGATACGATAGTGGTTCGAAGCACCTAAGCATCATCCATCCGTTTGATCAGCCCAAAGATGCTACGATTGAGGTTTAGTTGCCCACTTGCCTGCCTCTTGGTCATGGCTCTGAGCACCCCGCCTGGGTTTTTGATCGGCGTGACTGGATGGAAGCGGTTTCGGTCAATAATCAAGATGCAAAGGCTTGCTGCCATACTACCCATCTGATCGACGGCATCGTTAAATGCTGAATGATGAATTCCCAACGGATGCAGTCGATCTATTGCAGCGTTTTCGAAATCGCGCCCATCAGGATAGGGACGATCTCCTTGCGAGATCTGGACCTGGAGCTGCATTTCCTCCGTGCAGAGGTAGAACAAGCGCATTGGCGTCAGGTGGTCGCCAAAATCGGTCTTGTCCACCGGTTGCGGATCACGATCACCTTTTTCTCTGCTCACTGTGCAGCCGTTAGGCTGTACAGTCACATGATTTATGTCTGCCCGCTTGCGGGCAGCCTGCATATCCACCGGTTTGTTACAGAATACAGAAGTCTCTTGAGTTGTATCTTGTATATATTGGAGGTCACCTGTGCCCGGTCGAGCGGACATTTTTTGCTTAGATTGAGAAAAAGCCTCCATCTTATCCACAACCTCTGAAACCTCGGTCAGATGTTCACGCAACTCATCCACAGATACCGACGCGTAGAAGCGAGTTGGCCATGACAGGAAAGTATCTGCAGCCGCTCTAAGAAAGCCGTCTTCAGGGAACCGAGGCTGAAGATCCATTAGCTTGCTTTTAACCAGTCGCTTCGCAGCACTGATCTTTTGCTTCAAGATTGAGCGATCAATGCGTCCTGAGTTCAGGTCGGCTTCCAGCTTGATCAAACGAGGCATCGCTTCGATCAGTGGGGAGAACACGATCCCCTGACGGTACTCTGAACCATCGGACCGCCGAAACCTGCAACGCCGCCCATTCATCGCCACATCTTTGCGGATGAAGTTGAACACGCCTGCAAGGACTGCTTCCACGCGGCGTACTGTGCGTTCATCTTTTCCGGTGAGCGCTGCGATGTTGGACTGCATCGCGAAGCAGACCGGTTCGATGGTTGGATCAACCCAGTCCGAGGGTCGCGTTTCATCAATCATTGCGAGCATGACGGTCAACTGCCCGTCGTTAATGCCGATTGCCGGCGCTATACGCCTCATAAGTCTCTGCACATCACTGCGCTGCATGTTTCCTGGTAGTACAGGGAATGAATATGCCTCCTCGCGGTAGGCATGGGAAATACTGCTCAAGGTCTTGCTCCATGTCGTGTGAAGCAAGGCGGATTTGATCCTAATCTGCAAACAAGAATTCTGTGTTCGCACAAATGCGTTTTTTTCTTGCCTGCGATGTGGGGAATGCAGTAGAAAAAGGGTGTCAACTATTTTTCTATGCACCCCCGTAAAGGCTCCGCCTTGCGGGGGTTTTGCTTTTTAGCGTCTTTCTTTTTGTCTCTCCTTCTAAAACTGACGAATGCTCAGCCTACAGACAGTCGCAGAGCCCAACCATTGACCAGAACCTGTAGGCAATGACAGCGCAACGGTTTGAGACGCGCGGTACGCGCTCTGGCTGCAATGAACCCCTTCTGTAACGCTATTGAACGAATCCAGACGCGCCAGAAAAGCCGATAACACCCCTAAACCGATTTCGTGATTGACACAAAAATCATATTCGTGTCAAATATGAGTTACGGGAAGCGTCCACTTTTCGTGTGTCAGTCAACTTGCTAGGAAGTCGTCACCTGATGGGGACGACACATGCCGATAGAAAGATATCAATCCTTGGTCACTGTAGCTGGTGTCACTAGCTGGAAGGCAAAAGGACAACTCTTTCGAGTCAGGTATGACCTAGTGAAACTAGGGATTAAGAGCGGTGATCCGTCCTACAACTGCGTATACATCGTGGATGACCAAGAGTTTGTTCTTGTCGCCACAAATGCGCGCCCTACAGGCTTCATTGAAGATCGCAAAATTAGCCTCTGGCCCGGTGTGCACAGGCATCATCATCAATACGGTGATGGCACTATGCTTGTTCTCGATCCGGAAGCTCAGACAATTGCGACTTGGCGGCTGCTTCCAGACGGAACGGCTGCGCTTCATACTCAAGGGAAGAACCTTACAGAGGTCTGATTGCTACTTTCTTTGTGATCATCCGCTAAGCCACGATCAAGTTTATTCACCAGAGGCCAGCTCGCATCGCGAACTAGGCCACTATCGCGTGCGCCCCTTTATCGGGACGACAGCACGCCGATCATTTGAGAATTCCGAGTTTCGCCCCGTGATGGGGTGAAAACCCTGCGGTTGAGGGACCGCGGGGCAATTTTGTGCATCTACATCAATAGAAGGAACGAGGGACATGCACTTTTCGAACAACCTGAAGCGGGGGGCCAAAGTTGCATTGGCGACCGCTGCACTCGCGATGAGCGCAACTGGCGCCATGGCTGCAGGCACGGACACTGGCGTTGAAGCTGGCTTCTTCGCGATTGCGGCGGATATCTCCACCATCCTGTCCGGCGCGGGTGGTTATCTTCTGATGATCATGGCCGTTGTCATTGGCGGCATTACTCTTGCCGTCTCGGGGCGCTGGACCCATGTGGCCGTTGCCTTTGGCGTCTCGATCTTCCTTGGCTACGGTGTTGATACCCTTGCGAGCCTCGGCGGCGTAACGGCGAGCACCGACCTGCTGGCGCAGTCCACTGTCGATATTGCGGCAGTGGAATCCACCACTCACTAAGCGCCACTTCCTCCCGCGCCGCTAGGCGCGGGAGGATCGTCTGTAGGGAATTTTTATGAGCAAAGTCATCAAAATCGAACAGAGGCTGCAAGATCCACCGATGTTCTTCATCGTGCCCGCTGACGAGGCAATCGCAGGGGCATTTCCGATGCTGATGGGGTTGTTTACGCAGCATGCGATCCCGGGGATCATCGCCGGCGTGGTGTTCTATTTCATCTGGAAACGAGTTAAAGGTGAGCGCGGACTGCAAGGCTTGCTGGCACTCATCTATTGGATCACGCCGAAAGAGATGTCCGTGTATCGCTCTTTCCCAGATAGCGCCGTATGCGCCTGGAGGGCGTGATGAACTTCCAGAACATGGATAAAGCGCTCCGCAAATCCCGCCGTGCCCTGATGGTCGTCGGTGTTTCTGCTGTCGCGCTTGTTGGCTCAAACGTCCTGATGGCCGCAAAGATGTACTCGCAATCCAATCAGGTGGTACTTGTGCCTACGGTGGTCAGCGATGGCATGGTTGCGCGCGGCTCGGTGGACAAAGGATATGTCGAGGCACTGGCGTTGGATGCAGTCTACGCAATGTATAACAGCTCGCCCCGCACCATCCTCTATGGTCGCAGTGTCCTTGAGCGACTGAGCGGCCCTGCGGAACGTGCATCCATCCTTGATACCTACGACCGTATTTCCAAGGACATCACCGAACGGAAGATCTCGACTGTCTTCTTCCCTCGCAAGATCGAACACAACTTCGCCAAGTATGAAGTTGTGGTTGAAGGCGACCTCGCCACTTACCTCGAAACAACTCAAGTCACCCGCGAAGATCGCCGGATTTTGATCCGGTTCAAGCCGCAAGCTGGTTCTGTCCGGCTCGCCGCTATCGGGAAAATCTCAGCGCAGGAGTGAACCTTACCATGCTGAAGTCTATGAAGCTGGCTGCGGTCCTCGCAGCCGGGCTGGCCGTGGCTTGCCCAGCGTATGCCGTAGAGCAGCGATTTACTGTCAAAGAAGATGGTCTGGTCCGCTTCAAAGCATCGACCACCGGCATCACCCGTGTGAGCGTGGTCGGGGACCGAATTGCCTCGATTATCAATGACAACGAGTCCTCGGTCTACCAGGTCCGCAACGACGAAAAGACCGGTGATCTCTTCCTCAAATATGCCGGACCGGATGAAATGCCGTCCAAAGAGGGCGGATATATCGTCACCGAAAAAGGCCGCACAGTGGCCTACGAGATCCTGCCGATCCGCTCCGAAACCCAAACCGCGCTGATCACGGTTCGCGGCAACGCGCCGGAAGCAGACGCACCATCCGGCGGCACCGCCAGTGGCGGTTTTGCAGAAACCTCTTTCGGGGGAGGCGACGGACTGGCTGACCAGCTGACCTCTGCCACCCGCGACACCATTCGCACGAAAATCAAAAGCTCGCTGCCACGCAGTGGTCGCAACGGAGCGCTGATTACGACCCATCGGTTAGGTGAGCTGGTCGGCGAGGTGCGCGTTGCAGCGGCCGGCAAAGACGCACGGCAGGTACGGGAACAGGAGTTCTATCGCTCGGGTGTTCTCTCGGTTTGGGTTCAGAAAAAGAGCCTCGCGGCTGGCGAGCGCTCTTGGGTTGTTGTTGTGAGGTCGAAGTGATGGCGCAGTCAGATCGCAAGAAAAACCAGATCATCGCAATTGGTCTCGTCGGTGGTGTCGTCCTCGTTGGCTTTATCCTGATGGGGGCGCTGCTGAACAACAGCGATCCAACTGGGGGGCTTCCTAGCCGCTCATCTCCTACGGTCGATGAAACTATCATCTCTGATCGCACCGCTGCGGCCTCTCCGGAAATGTCGTGGATCACGTCTGGCCGTCTGCAGATGGAACGGCTGACGAAAGAAACCGAAGAGCTGCGCCAGCTGCTCGATCAGGCCCGCAAGGAAGCACAAAACCAGTCGGAGACCATTCGACAGGAATATGACGAACTTCTGATCCAACAGACTGCAAAGATCGCCGCACTAGAAGCGGAACGGGCCAATACAAGCGCGCCTGCATCCAGCACCGGGCCTGAAGAAACATTCAACGCGGCTGCTGAACGACCAGGAGCGGACCTCACACCACCGCGCGCATCTGGCCCGGGTAGCGATTTCGTTCAGCGCCGACCTCTGTCCCGCACCAGCACGCCGTCGTCACAGGGTGGCACAAGCGAAGCACCGGCCAGCACTGGCGGCAACTTTGGCCAAAGCTTCACGCTCGCCGCACTTGAGCAGCCAGAAACTGACGAACGCGAAATCCGCCGCCTCGGAAACTACCTGCCTGCAGGGAGCTACGCGCCAGCGGTTGTGCTGTCTGGTGCTGACGCCGCCACCAATGTTTCAAACCGGGACAATCCGATCCCGGTTCTATTCCGGATCACCGGCTCGGCCGTCACCGCTGCACTCGGAAAGAGCCGCCCCGCTCGGGTGAACCTCAAGGGCTGCACGGTGCAAGGATCTGCAACCGGAGATCTGTCGTCTGAGCGGGTCAAGGTCCGCCTCATCTCGATGACCTGTGTGAACGGGCAGGGCGATATTCTGGAAACCAAAGTTGCGGGCTATATGGCGGGCTCTGGCAAGGAAGGCGTGCGCGGCAAAGTTGTAAGCCGCGAAGGTCCAGCCGTGACCAATGCGATGATCGCAGGTGCGCTTGGCGGACTTGGCAAAGGCATCAGTGCTGCAGGCAATGCCTCGATCTCTCAGGAAAACGCTTCTGTAGACCAAATCCTGCGGGGTGCTGGTGTCGGAACACTGGCCGGTGGCGCAGAGAACGCGGCCACGACACTGGCCGATTATTACATCAAACGAGCCGAACAATATCAGCCGGTGGTCTCCCTTTACGGCGGCACCAAGGTCGAGCTCGTGTTTCTTGAAGGGGTGGAGCTGGGCCAATGAGATCCATTGCAATTTTGATGTTCGCAACATTTGTCACCGGATGCGTCGCGTCCAACACAGACAAAGATTTCCTCTGTGAAGCGCAGGCCGGATCGCCGTGCACCACGATTTCTGCTGTCGATGGCACTGGTGCTGCTGGCGTGACCTCAGTGCAGGAACGCCCCGAAGATACGGCAGTCAAAAGCCTGGCCCAAAACCCGCTGTTCGCAGGCAAAGGGAACGTCACTGGCGCGCCAGATGGTGGTTTTCCCTATAACGCAGCCGCCTATCGCTCTCCTGAAGTGGTCGGCACGCTCTGGATCGCCCCGATCCTCGACGAGGGAGGGATCATGCATGAGGCACGCTTCGTCCATTTTGTAATTCAAGAAGGCCATTGGCGTCAGTGATGGCCGACAAATTGTTGAGCAAGATCGCCTCCCGCATGGCCGAAATCCGTAAAGCGCGGCGCGATGCAGGCTTTAACGAGGTCACGATCTGGGTGCCAAAAGAAGAGGTGCGCACCTTCCGTGACCTTGCTTGGCAGGCGGTGGAAGCCTGCGGGCGCAGCTTTCCGCACCGCGCACCAGATGGCCAGCATAGCCGTCAAAGGAGCAAGAAATGATGTTCTTTCGTGATGTAATGTCCGGTCTCTTTGGGGATGTGCCCTGGACCGAAGATGTTCCGGATTTGATGGGCGGGGATGTGCTTTCCGACATCCTGCCGTGGCGGGTCTATGATCCGGAAAAGAAGATCTATCACTTTCAGCATGGAAACGGCTTCCTCATTGAGGTGGGTGCCGCCATTGGTCAAAGCGATATGGCGGAAAACGTCGGTGGCGTCATTGCGGCCAACCTACCGTCTGATGCCACGTTTCAGGTGCTGAACTGGACCTCTCCCGCCATTGATCCCATCACAGGACATTGGAAGAAGGCCCGTCTTGGTCGCACGCCCCTGGTGGATGAAATGGTGCGCCAGCGAGAAGCCCATCTGAAAAACCTGCGCTTTGGCATGGAAGAGGATGGCGCTCGGGCGATCCCCTTTGATCGCCATATCTTCATCGCAGTCTGGCTGGAAAATGATGATCTGAGCATTGCAGACGAAAAGCGACTGAGTTCCATGCGGTCCGGTCTGCGCAACGTCTTCAATACGGTGAGCTGGGCCGAGGATGTGGAACCACGCCGCTTCCTCGCCTTTCTTCGCGAGCTGTTCCACACCGCACGGCCGGCCGGGAGCGACGGAGATTGGAACGAAGAAGCCTATGACGAACATATGCCGCTCAACTATCAGATGCCGGGCGCGACCCTGCGCGTCAGCAGTGATGCGCTGACCTTTTCCGGCACCCCGGAAATGTCGGCCACGGTTGCCTCGGTCAATGCCTACCCGCCGGAATGGGTCTTTGGTCTTGGCATGGCGCTCAATGGTGATCCCGCACGCCTGATGGATCGGCCCGTTGGTCCTGTTCTGACGTCCTTCACCCTGAAAGCGATGTCGGTGCAGAAGGCCGGGGCTTACATCGTGAAAAAGCGCGGTGCCGCCGAGCATGCGTCAACGACCTCCTTTGGGAAGTTCATTCCCAACTTTGCCGACAAGAAGCGGGAAATTGATAACCTCGCCGGGGAAATCAACGCCGGGGAACGCCTGTTCGAAACCCTGTACACGGTGGTTTCCTACGCCAAAGGTGGCGCGACCGATGCGCAGATGGCCTCAAGCGAGGTAGAGTCAATCTATCGTCGCCAGCGGGTCAAGCTCTCCAAAGATACCTATCTTCAGCTGCCGCTCTTCATGGCCAGTCTTCCCTTTGGCTGCTCGGACAAGATGATGTCTGATTTCGGGCGCCAGATGCGGATGCGGTTGATGAAATCCGCCGCCTCGATGTCATTCCTGCCTCTGCACGGTGAGTGGATGGGCAACGGTCGCGGCCAAGGCATGCTTCTGGCTGGTCGTCAGGGACAGATGTTCCAGTGGAACAACTTTGTATCTGCTGGCAACTACAATGTCGCAGTGGTCGGCAAGTCCGGTGCCGGTAAATCGGTGTTCATGCAGGAGCTGTCCGTTGGCATCTACACTGCTGGTGGCCGCGTCCTGGTGATCGACGACGGCTACTCGTTCAAGACCACTGCGGAAATCCTCGGGGGCAAGTTCATCGCCTTTGATGGCCAGACCCGCAATCGGCTCAACCCGTTCTCGCTGCTGGACGTGGATTCAATGGTCAGTGACGATTATCGGACTGACGCTATCGAGCTTGTGACCCGTGTGGTTGCGACCATGGCGGATCTGGGCAGCAACAGTTCAGGCCGCGTCGAGGGCGTGGAAGAGGATTACATTCGTGCCGCCATTTCAAAAGTCTGGGATGAGAAAGGCAGTGCGGGAGAAATCACCGATGTTCGGGATCACCTGAAAGAAGCGGCAAAAGAAGAGTCGCGCCTGCCGGATGTGGTGCGCAAGCTCGATGCATATTCCAGAGGCGGTGCATATGGGCCGTATTTCGAGGGCGAAGCCAATATCGCGCTCGATGCTCCCTTCACCGTGGTGGAACTGAGCGACATCAAAGGGCAGGCGGGCCTTGAGGCCACCATCCTGCAGATCGTCATGTTCCTGGGCACTGAGCTTATGTACAAGACGCCGCGCTCGGTCCCGGTCGCTATCGTGATCGACGAGGCCTGGGATCTGCTGAAAGGCGAGGCAACCGCCAAGTTTATCGAGGGCGTTGTGCGCCGGGCCCGGAAATACACCGGTGCCCTGATCACCGGCACGCAGTCGATGCAGGACTACAAGGCCAACCCGGCCGCAAACGTCTGTCTGGAAAACTCGGACTTTCGGATCTTTCTCGCGCAGAAGCCAGAAAGCATCGACGCTCTGGGCAGTATCGACCCACCTGTGAAGATGCTTCTCAAGTCCATCACGTCGGTTCCTGGGCGGTTCTCTGAACTTGCGATCCAAATGCCCGAAGGCTTTGCGTATGGCCGGCTGCTGCTCGATCCGTTCTCGCTGGCGGTGTTCTCCTCCAAAGGCAGCACGGTGGAGCGGATGAACCACTACAAGGCCCAAGGCATGACCACGGTCGAAGCCATCAAGACCCTCGTTGAACGGGGAGAAGTGTCATGAGCTGGACCAAGAAAGTTCTCTTCGCGCTTTGTGCGGTTTTTGCCCTTCAGCTGACTGCCCTTGCCGTCATGGTGTTGCCGGATCTTTTTCGCTCAGAGCCATCCGTGGCTGTCTTCGATCCCGAGCGCAGCCTGACGATGTTTGTCATCTGGTCCAATGGGCGGGTGGATGACGCGAAATTCCAGCAAACCCTGCCGGTGTTCCAGCAGTCGGTCCAGATGGAAATCAACCGCCTGACGGCCGAGACAGGTCAGTTGGTCGTGCGCAAGGACGCCATCCTGTCGCAAAGCCGCGCGGCCTCCGTCGATGTCACCGAAACCATCATGCAAAAGGTGCTGACCGATGCGGCGTTCTAATCTTCTCTGGATCGTGCCTTCTCTGGCGTTTTGCGCTGCAGGTTACTACGGGCTGGCGTTTGGTCGCCTGACCCTTAATGCGTCAGACAGCCTGCAGGGCAACGCTTACGCCATGGTCACTTGGCCCTTGGATATTCGGCCCGGCACCATCGCTGCAATCAAACTCCCAGAGGTGCTGCGCGACAAATTTGACGGGCACGAGCTTTACCTGACCAAGCGTATTGTCGGCATCGCCGGAGATCCTGTTTCGGTCAAAGGCAACACCTTCTGCGTCAACGCCACCTGTGTAGAGGGCCAGCTGAAGGACGGCAAACTCGTGTCTCCGCTCTGGCAGGGTGACGTGGTTCCGGACGGCATGATCGCAATATTCGGTGACAGCGCTGACAGCCTCGACAGTCGCTATGCGGTGATCGGGCCCCGTCCAGTTGAAGACGTGATCGCCACCGGCATCGAGATTGCTTTTCCCCATTGGACTGAACTCGCGGAGCGCTGGAAATGATCGCACATCGTCTCTTCCATACCGTTCTCCTGTGCTCGCTTGCTGCTGCAGGGCAGGGGGTGGCCAAGGATCTCGGCACCCATGGACCTCTATTCGAGGTCGCAGAACCCTCGCTTCTGGACACCATCAAAGCGCGCCTCAAGGACATGGAGGCGGCGGGTGAGCTGGATGCGATGCGTCAAGAAATGCAGGACACCACCCGCGCCTATGTCAATCGTCCGCGCCCGGTGCAGGGCCTCGGCAAGGCTGAAGACTACGCGATTTGGGAAGCCGATATGTCGATCACGCTCACCGAGGATCTGGCCGACCACCAAGGACAGATCTTCGCGCATGCGGGCACCGTCGTGAACCCAATGGCCTATTCACGGTTCAACAAGCGGATCGTGCTGCTGGACGGCGACGATCCAGATCAGGTTTCCTTTGCCCTCTCAGATGGCGATGAGCTGGACACGCTTCTTGTGCTGGTGAACGGGGATCCTCTCGGGCTGATGCGGGAACATGGTCGCCGGTTCTATTTCGATCAGGACGCTGTGCTTGTGAAACGCTTCGGCGTTCAGAACGTGCCGGCTGTCGTCCAGCGCGCCGATCCCTTCATGCAAGTGGAAGAAATCGCCCTCGGGAAGGGCGGGGAGATTGCACAATGACATTCCGTTCCTTGCTCTTCGTCCTGACGTTCAGCCTCGTTGCAACGCAGGCGGCCGCCATCTGCAACAAGCGGTTCTTGAACCCGATCACAGAAATCTGCTGGGACTGCATCTTTCCGATCTCCATCGGCGGGTTGAGCCTGAGCATCGGCGCCAGCCGCCCCGATACGGACAATCAGTCCTTTCCTCTTTGCATCTGCCCGGGCGTCCCTCCGCGCCCTGGACTGGCCATTGGCTTGTGGGAACCGGCTCGGCTCGTCGATGTAGCCAATGAACCCGGCTGCTTTGTGAATATGGGTTTTGACATGGATTTCGGGCTGCTTTCGCTCGGGAAATCCAGCGCGAGCCAACAGAACGGCGGCAGCACCGGATCGAGCTGGCAGGCTCACTATTACTTCTATCCGCTGATCTCATGGCTCGGTGTGATCGTGGACGGCCTCTGCATGCAGAATGCGCAGTTTGACGTCGCCTATATCTCGGAAATCGACCCGCTCTGGCAGGACGCCGAGTTGAATAACCTGATCAACCCGGAAGCCATTCTCTTTGCCAATCCGATCGCGCAGGCCGCGTGTTCTGCAGATTGCGTCCAGTCATCCTCGGGCCGGTTGCCGATGGACAGCCTGTTCTGGTGCACCGGCTGTGGCGGCTCGATCTATCCTATTCAAGGCGATGTCAGCGCGCATGTCGGTGGGGTGATGGCCAGTCAGGTTGTTGCCACCAAGATGGTTGCGCGGATGCATCGCCTTCTGATCGCCCGCCAGACGGCCTCCGACCGGGCCTTGTGTCAAACGCGGTCGCAGCCGGTGATCAAGAAAAGCCAGTACCGGATACAGATCACCCGCCCGCGCCCCAAAACCTCGGGACGCTATGGCTGCGGCCCCATCGGCTTCTCATCTCAATTTGTCGACACCCTGCGGGAGTTCCCCTTCAAAGGGGAATCCTTCGGCTGGCTGCTGTGGAGGAAAAGAAATTGCTGCGCACTCTGAGCTTTGCATTGGCGGCAAGCGCCGCTCTGACGTCTCCGGTCCTGGCACAGGATGATGAGGACAAGGTGATCGAATATGCACCCGGCAGCACCGGGCGCATCACAGCCCCGCTGGCCACCATCGTGGATGACGCCAAGCGTCAGGGCGAAGCCCTGCGCGAGACCCTGATCCCGCAAGATGCGGCAGAGGGTGCATTTTCCGGTGTGGACTTCGAAGGTCTCCGGACCAAGGCACTCTCGCACCCTCGGGTGAAGGCGCTTCTTGGAGCCAATGTGGCAGGGGTGTCGGGCGCTGAAGGAGAGGAGGTGCGCTATGACGGGTCCACTGTGTTCCTGCTGGCCTCCTTCTCGATGCCCAAAGCCTCCCTGCGGCAGATGATGGAAGAAGCCAGCACCTATGGGCTTCCCATCGTGTTCCGTGGCTTCGTCAACAACTCGGTCTATGAAACGCGGGCCGCGCTGGAAGAAACCTTCGGCTCGATGGATGACGCGGTTGGCTTTTCCATCGACCCGACTGTCTTTGCCCGCTTTGGCGTCACCTCTGTACCGCAAGTGATCGCCATGGGGGAGGCCGTGGATGTTTGCGAAACACCCGGTTGCGAAAACGATCCTGTGCCTCCGCACGACCGAGTGGGCGGCAACGTACCTGTGGAGTTTGCCCTGCGCATGATCGCGGACCAGGGCGATGTGGCGGCAGCTGAAGCGGCCCGACTGCTGCAGGAGGCTCACGATGCGCAGTAAGCTTATCACCGCCTCCACCCTGCTTTGCGTTCTTGCTCCGATGGCAGTTGCGCAATCCGCCATGGATCGTGCGGCCGCGGCGGCCGGCGCCGCGGTGGATACGGACAGCACGTTTCAGGATGGCAAGATCAACGAGGTGGTCACGCCCTTTGAAACCTCAAATCCAAACGAGGCTGGCATGAGCCATACCAGCTTTGAGGATCGGATCCTTCAGATGCGGGACGCGGACAACAATCAGGGGCGGGTTCTGCGCGCCACTGAGGACAGTGCCGAGATCCGTCCGGACGTTGACATCGACGGGCAGGGTGAGTTGTTCGATGACGCAAATTGGGCGCATGAAAACGCCGACGACATCGCCAGCCAATACTTCACCAGCGAGAGCGGCAGCTGCACAACGCCGGACGTGCCGGTTTCGAACATTCGCGATGAGTTCTGCGAGAGTCTGCCGCGCCGCCAGAACCATACCTGTGAGTTGATCCGCAATATCTGGGTGGATCGCACCGACCGCTACAGATGCGACAAGCGCGCGGCCAACTTCGTGAAGGTCTGCGAAAAAGTCTCCAGCTACTCCTGCAACGTCAACACCAATGCAAACGCCTGCATCTCCCGCAAGGTACGGTTTGAAGGTGGGGATGTGACATGGAACGGCAATGAGGCAACGATTTCACTGCCAGAGCCAGATCAAAAGCCTGCCGCTCCGATCCACTGGCAAAGCCCAGACCTTACAGCTTATGCAACGCTCGCGAAGCACGAGTTCTCGATTAGTTTCTCCGACAGGTTTCAGCCGTCCAGTGTAATGTTGAAGACCGTGACTGCCGGTGGCCCGGTCCAGATCATTGGTGACGACGGGCGCCCGATTACCACCGTCGCCTCATCAATCATCAGCACGTTCGGAAATCCCACCGGGATGTGGAGCCAATATTTTCCCGTGAACTCAGAAGATGGCCTGCTCGTGCCCATGACTGCATGGCACGATAGGGGAAGCGGCGTACAAGCGTGGTTGGAAGCCTGGATTGTAAAATTCCCACTGTCAGTGGATTGCCAGTTTGACCCCTACTGCAACCATCGGATCGACTACAACGCCACATCAAATGTCTTTGAATCTGGCTGGGACATTGGCAGGGATGCCCCCGTGGAATGGGCATTGCGGTGGGTCACGAACTACTCGGTCTATGCGAATGTCGTTCACAACACCTCAGTTACCAGAAACGTCCTGCGCTTTCTGGAACTAGAGCACTTCACGGAAACCAACCCAGCAGGGGCCGAGCGCTTCCGCGAAAACCGGATGACGGCCCGCGTCGTCTACAACAACGCGACCCCGGCAAATGGCGCGGCACAGCTCACTTTCGAGTTTGAGGGGGCGTGCTGTGACAGTTTCACGGATACGGGGGGCGAAACATGCGAGTGATTTGCACCCTTTCCCTGCTTCTGAGCCTGTTTCAGGTCTGGGTCAGCCCGGCTGTCGCTGCAATCACCTGCACGGATCCAACTTATGACTGTGTTGAATGGTCTGATGGTGAGCTGGTGGGCGGCATCAACATTGGGCGCCACTGCGCGCGCTATGCTGGGCGGCAAGACTGCGTAGACAGCGATCCCATCAACCAATGTACGGCGCTCCAAGCCAGCGCAAAATGTGAGCGGACCAACCGCGAATGCGTCGATTACAAGAACGGGGCCTGCCGCCAGTGGCGTGAACGCTTTAGCTGTCTCAACGAGAATGAGAATATAGCTCCTGCGGTGCTGACCGGCACCGAGTTTGGGCCGACACAAGAGAATATCATCAACCAATGCTCCGAGTACGAGGGGCGAAGTGAGTGTGAGCTTGTTAACACCAGAACCACTGAGGGCGCAGAGATCCGCGACATCAATCGCAAGGATTTCTCGCGCAGCTGGTGGAAACGTGAGCGGACGTATTCCTGTCTGGCTCCGGGTGAAGGGGACAACACCTGTGGGCCGCTTGAGAGCGATCCGACCTGCACCCTGCAAGGCGCAACCTGTCTGGTCGAGAATGCCAACGGCGTCTGCAGCAACCGCGAGTTCCACTACACCTGCGGCGTCCAGTCCGGGGATCTTGAGACCAGCTGCGAGCCGATCAACGTCTGTGTCGGTGACAACTGCATGGGCATCGAGCAGGAAACCTCCAGTGACTTCGGCAGCTCCGCCGCCTGGCTGAACGTACTGGCACAGATGCAGCGCGACTACCGCGCGCAGGCTGCGACCGATCCGAACGATGTTCGTTTCTTCACAGGCACCAAAATGACCTGCAGTAAGGCCCCCGGCCGGAACTGCTGTTCGACGGGTGGTATCTTCGGCAGCACCTGTCCGGAGTCGGCGGCCATTCTTCGAGACAAGCGGGCTGCCGGATCGACCCACTATGTCGGTGTAACCTGTCAGCAGAAGGTTTTGGGCCACTGCGTCAAGAAGCGCTACCACTACTGCACCTTCAACTCGAAGTTTGGTCGCGTCTTCGTCGAAGAGTTCAAGAAGCAGGTCGAGGAAGGCTGGGGCACGCCTCATGCTTCGGATTGTGGCTCTGTCACCATCGAAGATTTCGGCAATGTGGACATTGAAGAGATGGATCTGTCCGAGGTGTTTGGCGACATCATGGGGACCATCCAGCTCCCGGTGTCTGAGGGCATTCAGGACTTCTTCGAAGATCGCTTTCCTGATGCCGAGGGCGATGCGTCTGGCGCATTCGAGGAGGTTGGCCAATGAACCGGCGCATATTCCTCCTGTCTTCCTTCTCCTTGGTGACAATGCCTGCGCTGGTCGTGGCGCAGGGAAATGTTGGGGTCATCTTCGTGGGCGCATCCTGGTGCGCGTTCTGCAAATCTGCCGCCCCGGTTCTGGCCGCCATGACGCAACCGGCGGGTATTCCGGTTCTTGTGGCCTCGCATGACGCCCGCCCCATCCCGCCCTTTGCGGAAATGGTGGATGCCCGCACGCATCCCATCGCCTCGCAAATCAAGGCGCTTCCCACAACCATGATCTATTCGCAGGAGGCCGGAACCGTGACGGGACAGATCTCGGGCTACCGCAACGCGCGCCATTATGCGCAGTCCGTCAAAGCGGCCATTCTCGCAGCTGCAGGGGGGCAGGGATAATGCTCAAGCCTGCAACTCTTGCCCTCCTGCTGGCCTCCGTCGCAGCCCCGGTACAAGCCCGGCTTACCTGCAATGGGGCCGAAGTGGACGGCTGGCATTTTTACTGCGACCCCGAACCTGCCAAGGAGCCGGAACCCGCGCCACCGCCGCCTGAACCGGAAGCCAAGAAGCAACCGCAGGATCCCGAAGAGCCAAAGGAAATGACAGCGACGGAAGAGATCGAGGCATTCCGCAAATACGCGGATGAGCTGAAACACCGCGCCATTCTCGATCCGACCCCGGAAAACGTGCAGGCCTATATGGAGGTCAACAAGCAGATGGCGCAGCAGGCGGCACGCTTTGCAGCGGTCTGGCAGCGCGTTCTCTTTGGCACCCCGCACCTCGATGCAAATGTCAGCCGCCCGCTGACCCAGATGGGCACCAATATCTATCAGGATCAGCGCAATGCAGCAGAGCAGGCCGCTTTGCAGCGCGCCGCGCAGGATGCCGGTCTGATCTTTGTCTATGACGATCCGGTTGATTGCCGCCTTTGCCTGGCACAGGCGCAGATCCTCGACGCTATGCGGAACGCATACGGCGTGGAAATCCTCGCGGTGTCCACCGATGGAAGCCCGATTCAATACTTCCCTGATGCCGTGCCCAATGAAGGCCAGCTTGAAGCGCTGGACCTCGCTGACAAGCCGCGCCCCTTCATTGCCATTGTCGATCCCACCAGCGGCGAGACGCAGCTGATCGGGGGCGGATTGCTGACGGAAGATCAGATCCTTGAGCGCATCTACGTGGTTCGGGAAGTGCCCATGGGCGAACGGTTTGAGTGAAGGAGCAGGTACAATGTCATTTTCCATCAACAACACCGCAGTAGATCCGGCCACGGAAGAGGGCCAGATCCGTCTTGGCAAGGCGCATCAGGAGCGCAGCCGTGTCATCTGCAATTGCAGCTCACCCGCGCCCGCCATGTATGTCGCCTGCGTCAATGGCCGCTTCATCCTGAAACGGATGCCGGGCAGCGGGCCTGAACATGCACCGGGTTGTGACTCCTTCCTCCCTCCTGAAGATCTTTCCGGCCTTGCACAGGTGCAGGGCAACGCGATCAAGGAGGATCTTGAAACGGGCATCACCTCTCTGAGGGTCGATTTTTCCCTGTCGATGGGCAGCAAGCGGCCGGCACCGCCGCCGCCGTCTGGCAAAGCGCCGACCGAGGCCAAGATCACACCCCGCAAGCTCGGGCTATCGAGCCTGTTGCAGTATCTGTGGCATGAAGCCGACCTGGTGAAATGGACGCCGGCCATGAAGGGCAAACGCTGGTGGGGTCCGGTGCAGCGTGCCATTGGCACCGCAGCCGTCGGAAAAACCGCCAAGTCTCGCGATCTGCGCGATATCTTGTATGTGCCGGAAGTCTGGAAGCCGGAGCTGAAGGCGCAGAATGCAGCCCGCCGGGCAAAACTCCTGCGCACCCTGCAAGCTCCGGAGCGGGGCACCGCGCCGCTTGGTCTGGTCGTGGCGGAATACAAAACCCATGAAGCGACACGGATGGGCGCCCGCTTCCTGTTCAAACACGCCCCCGATTGCGCCTTCTTTGCGGAAGCGGATCTGGTGAAGAAGTTCGAGACCGTCTTTGCCCATCAGTTGATGCTCGCGGAAACGCTGGGCGATGTGCATGTGATGGTGATCGCCACGTTCAATGTCGCCAAGGCCGGTTATCCGGTTCTGCGCGAGATCGGCATGATGCTGGTGACAAAGACCTGGATCCCGTTTGAAAACCTGCGCGACTACGAGCTGATCACCGCACTGACAGAGACCGACCGCGCGTTTCTGAAATCTCAGCGATTCATGCTGGCCGATGCCACGCCGATTGCTTCGGCAGTGCTGACGGATCTCGCCAGCCCGATGTCACTGTTTGCCGCCTCACCTTCAGCCAATGCCGATGAGATTGCTGCCCTGCGCGAGGTCGCTGCTGATGGCACCTATCCGGCGTGGCTCTGGATTGAAGACGATCTGATGCCAGAGCTGCCCGCAAAAGGCGCGCAAGTGGCTGAGGCCCCCCTCATTGAAAGGAAAGACGCATGAAAAAGCTGTTCGTAAACTGTGCGTTTGTCGCCGCCAGCCTCTTTGCAGCTGGTCCGTCGCAGGCCGATGTAGGGTCTGACCTGAAGAATTTCTGGGAGCGCACCGGCGGTGGCGTGAACGTCACCAAACCCACGGCCTACCGAGGTCAGCAGGCGGGCTATGCCACGCTCGGCTCTCTGTATCTGCGCACCCGACCGCGCAACAGTCAGCTGGCCACGATCCAGCTGCCCTCGATCCGCGCGGGTTGTGGTGGCATCGACATCTTTGGTGGCGCGTTTTCCTTTATCTCCGAGGAAGAGCTGATCGCGCTGATGGAAGCGATCATGCAGAACGCTGCAGGGTTTGCATTTGAGCTGGCGCTGGAAAGCCTGTCTCCGTCTGTTCAGGAAATCGTCGCCAAGCTGCGCGACCTGATGCAGCAAGTGAACGCCGGTAATATCAATTCCTGCGAAGCCGGTCAGCTGCTCACCTCGTCGCTTTGGCCCAAGATGGACGGCGCATCCCAGCACGTGTGTCAGACCATCGGCGGCTACACGGGCCGTTTCGCCGACCGGGTGGCCTCCCGCCACGGCTGTGGCACTGGTGGCAATCACAGCTCCACCATGGACCGGGCGGATGGCGCGCTCGCCGATCAGGTGCCCACGGACGTCAACTATGCATGGCGCGCAGTGAAGAAGAACAACTTCCTGTCCTCGAACCCGCGCATTGCCGAATTCTTCATGACGCTCACCGGCACGATCATCACCGTTGCGGCGGAGGATGACGATACCAGTCCGACGCACCGCACCATTCCTGCGCGCGCCCTGTCACCTGATGCGGCCAAGGCGCTGGTGGAAGGCGGCGCCTACAAAAGCCTGCGCTGCGACGATGTGAATGAATGTCTGAACCCGGTCATGCGCGATCTGACACTCAATGCAAATGACGCTCTCTTTGCGGTCACCGCCAAGGCTATCGAGGATCTGTCGGACGCGATCAGCAACGACACTGAGCCACCGGATGAAGCCATTGCGCTGATCAACCTCACATCAGTCCCGATCTATGAGCACTTGGTCACGGCCAAGAGCTACAAGTACAAATTCGTTCAGGACGACATCAACTCGATGGCGGAGCTGGTCGCTGTGGATCTGTCGATTGCCTACATTGATGAAGGCGTGAGCGAGATCCTGAACAGCGCCGCCAATGTCGATATTGCCGGCGATCTGAACCGAGAGTTTCAGGAAAAGGTCAGCCACACCAAGGGTGTGCTGCAGGATCTTCGCGCCTCCGCGCAGCGCAAATATGCGGAAGCCCTGCGCAACCTGGAGCGGCTACACCTCGCCAAGGGCGAACTGGCTGCTTCGTCCAACACCATCTTTGGCAACATGATCAACGTGTCGGGAGGACAATAACCCCATGCCCGAACTCGAATTCCATACGGTTGGTGGTGGCTTCTACCTTTACGACATCTTCAACTACCTCGCAGCCTTCACCGGCTCGGGCAGCTTCGGGGCTTTACTCTATGGGGGCATCGCCGCCGGGATCTTTGCTGCCAGCATTCAACTGGTCATCTTTGGAGCCGTCCGGCAGGTCTTTACCTATTTTATCGGAGCCATGCTGGTTGTGGGCATCGGCATTGGTCCCAAGGCGCGGGTGGTAATCATGGATTCCACCGTGCCACTGGGGATCTATGGCGTGGTCGATGGCGTGCCGTGGTCCGTTGCCTGGGTCGGCTCTCTGACATCGAGGACCGGGGCCGCGATCACCGATCAGATGGAAACGCTGCTCGCCGCCCCGGATGACCTCACCTACCAGAAATCCGGCATGATGTTTGGCTCCACGATCATGAGCCAGGCGGCACGCTGGCGCGCGGTGACCCCCATTGTTCACGACAGCCTCGTGAACTTCATGGAAAACTGCATGGTCGATGGTTCCAACATTGGCTTGGTGGATACTGGAAATTTGGGGCATGCGGGCGACCTCTATGCGTTCATCGGCGCCAATGTCCCGAACTCTTTGGCCTACTTTGATCCGGTGCTCGATGAAACCACCACTTGTAAAGATGGCTGGCCACGCATTCAGGAGCGTCTCAACAATGAAGTGGTCAATGTGCTTCGCCAGAAAGCCGCGGCGCAGTTCGGCCTTCGTCGCGGAGGGGACGTCACACTTGCCGCTCAGAAAATGCGGGCCACCCTCTCTGACTTTCAAAACTACATTGGTATGACCTCGGCCGGATCGACGGAGACGATCCGCCAGACCATGCTGACGAACTCCATGGACGGTGCCGTCCAGCGCCTCATTGCCAGCTCGGGCAACAATGCTGCCATGACGGCCTATCAAGCCGCACGGACGGAGGCACAGACCTCAGCCAGCTACAGCGCAGTTGGGATTTCGGCCCTCAAGTGGGTGCCGCTCCTGAAAATCGTGTTTACGGCGATCTACCTTGCCGCCTTCCCGCTGGCGATGATCATGATGATGACGCCAATGGTGTGGAGCGTTCTGAAAGGCTACTTCGGCGGTTTTATCTGGTTAGCATCATGGGATCCGCTATCCGCGATCCTGCATTCCATCGTGATGAAAGCCAGCGCGGGCTATTATCGTGAAGCCATGGGCTCCTTCCGGACCGGCACCATCGATTATCAGATGACCTTCGCTAATTACCTCGGCATCCGCGCCGTGGAGCAGGATGTCGGGACAATGGCCGGATACCTGATGATGTCCGTGCCCTTCCTCTCAATAGTTATCCTCTCTGGCGCCAGTCGCATGGCAGGTCTTGCCACCTCGATGCTCAACGTGAGCCAGGGTGCCGGGATTGAATCCGGGCGCGAAGCGGCCACGGGCAATATCTCTCTGGCAAACGCCAGCATGAACAACTTTGCTGCAAACAAATGGAACACCTCGTCTGTCCACGACGCGGGAGCCAGCACTGTCCGTATGGGCAACGGGGCCATGCGGACGGTCAACTCCGATGGTTCGGCGGTATTTGGAACCGGCTCGGCGCAGTCCACCAGCGGCATGTCGGCCAGAGTTGGGCAAACCATTCGGGAAGAAATCTCGGATCGCAAGGAAGATGCGGTGCGCAACGCGACCTCGCTGCGCGACGAATGGAGCACGGCGGTCAATCAGACAGCCGCTAACTACGCTGACTTCGGGCGGTCTTTGTCTTCAGGTACATCGGTTGGCAATGACCAGACGACATCACAAGGCCATCGTCGTCAACAAGAAGCGCGGGAAGCCCATTCCGCGGTTGAGAGCTTTGCGAATACTCATGGGATCTCTCTTGAGGCCGCATATAAGGTCGCCCTCACTGGCGGAGTTAAAGCCGGTAGTGGCGGAGGTGGTACAGGCCTTTCCGCTGGCCTTGACGGTACGATTGCTGGCACGGGTTTAGACACTGATACCTATAATAAAATCGCAACAGCAGCCCAAGAATCCGGTCTAACTCAAACAGTCGCAAAATACGGCGATGCAGTGAATGCAATTCGCGCCAGTGAGACCAGCAATCTGACCAATACGGAAAGTGGCGGCGACCGCTGGAGCATCGAGGATGTTAAGCGCAAAGGCGAAACCTATGCGGAGGCACGCGAAGAGGCGCAAACACTCGCCTCGGCAGAAAGCAACCTCTACTCCCACGGCGTCAGCTATGACAGTCAGCTGACAGACGCTGTGATCGGGGAATGGCGCGAAGCTGGTATCAGCGATGAACAGATTTCCAGCTTGCTGAACCCAAAATCAACTGCTGGCGTCAAAGCTCAGGAAGCAGCGGTGGAACAGGTTCTACCCAACCTGCTGCAAGAACTTGGCCTCGACAAACCAAATCCCGGGCTTGCACAAGCGCATACACTCCGCCGCCCAGAGGAAGAGATTACCACAAACAGGCTGCCCTCAAGTGGGGTTGAACATCAGCGCGAGTACAATCGGGTCCAAGCAGCGACAAGCAACGTGTCTACTGCAATGGAGGCTCAGCGCGGCGGCATGACGGAGCGCGCGACAGAAAGTGCAGTCGCAAACGAACGCGAAGTCGTCGATGGGCAAAACTATGGAGTGGTTCCAGGTGCTGTTTCTAAGGTCGCCAGCACCGTTGGCGATGTGGCAAACGGTATCTCGGATGCCGGATCGGCTGTTGCATCGGCAATTACTGGCAGGCCTCAGCTCTCACATTATGATCGCGACGTTATGATCCGGACGATTGCAGGGGAGGCCGGTCGCGAAGATGACATCGGTCAAGCTGGCGTTGCCCATGTGATCATGAACCGCGTCGATGATCCACGCTGGGGCGATAATCCCGCTGAGGTCAGTATGCAGCTTAAACAGTTCTCGGCATGGAACAGTGGGGCAGGCGGCAACAGCATCCCTGAAAACCTGGAAGAAGGAAGTCCGCAATATGAAGATATCGGACGGATCGTCGATGCTGTAGCCGCTGGTTATATGCCCGACCCAACAGACGGTGCGACACATTACTATTCTCCACAAGGCATGGCCAAACTTGTGGCTGACGGACACCAGACCAATGAACTCCCGACTTGGCTAAACAAGGCTTCTCAGGAGCGCGGGCACGACAACGTAACCATCGGGAGACACATATTCACCGGCCTCAAGCGGGATGGGGAATGATGTCAGTTATGACCAGCATTGTAGATCACGGTCGCATCATTGGCGCTAAGGGTTCCATAATCCCGACCAAACGGTTCTGGCTTAGTAGCTTCGTCTGTAGTCAGGGATTGCCCTGTATTGTGGTCCACGACCCACTCTGCGTCCCGCAAGAACGATCCAAAAAACCAAATCAAAAGCCATGCTGTACCGCCGAGTCCATAGACCATGGTCAGGTCCTCGAACGGGCTCAAAGACAGCACCACAAAGCCCACGATGTAGGCGATCACTTTCGAGCTTTTGGTCATCCGGTGTTGCATAGCGGTCTCTCCTCTAAGGCGAAGCAGTGTAGCAGCTTTCGCGTTTCCATCCAATGAACCCCCGACAATTCGAAGAACAGAAAGGCAACAGTATGATTTCGAGCAACAGAACATTTGGTAAGACCTTGATGGCGTCTGCAGTGGGTTTTGCCCTGCTATGGACCCCTGCAGCCGCCGAACAAGGCTCGCGTGACATGTCGAAACGGCAGGCAGGTGAAGGTTTCACTGCGCGCGCGGTCGAGCGCACAGAAGGAACCGACGCTGAATTTGATGAGCGTGTTCGTCAGGCACTGCTCCGCAATCCGGAAATCATGTTGGAGATCTTCGCTCTCCTTGAGCAAAAGGAAGTGGCTTCAAAGGCTGTGAAAGACCAGGATCTTATCGCCTCAGTAGCTGATGAGCTGTTCGCCGGCCTCGATCCGAACAAGCCGATCCTGGTCGAGTTTCAGGACTACAACTGTGGCTACTGCCGGAAATCGCACGCCACCGTTCAGGCCCTTCGTGAACAGATGCCGGACCTGCAGCTGGTCTTGATGGAAATGCCGATCCTCAGCGACGGCTCTCGCTACACCGCGCAAGCCGCATTGGCCCTGAAGGCGCTGGAAGGTGAAGAGGCCTATCTCAACTTTGCCGATGCGATCATGGGCGGAACACAAACCGCCAATGTTGGCACCGTGCTTCGTGTGCTGACCGACCAGGGTCACGACGCTGAAGCCGTCGTGAAAGCCATCAAGGCAGGGCAGGGCGCGGACGAGCTGAAGAAGGCACAAGATCTCGCCGATGCGCTCGGCGTGACCGGAACCCCCTACTTCGTCGGGCCAAGCGGCATCATTCGCGGCGCCGCGTCCATCGAGCGCCTGAAAGGGCTGACCACAAGCGGCGAGACCAACGGTTAAGCAAAGCACTTCGCAACGCATACAGGAGAAACAATATGACCCGTCAGATCTTGGAAATCTCAAAGACCCTGCTTGGAGCAACGCTCGCGACCACACTCACCGGCCTCAATCGTAGCACGACACTTTTTCCCTTCGTAGTCGCCGCGAATGTGCTCTGCCTGCGCATTCAGACCGTTTTCCTTTCAGATATGGAAATTGCCGTAGGAGCGGATAGCGCGAGAGGAGCCACTTGGTACGACACTCTCGCGACCTCGATGGAGCCTATCAACCTGCTCCCTGTTGTCCTTGTCTCCTTGGCGGCCGGCATCGCCTTGGCGATCTTCGAAGTGATCTCGAAGGAACGGATGATCAACACCTCCGGAAGCGCTGGAGCTGGCAGCAAGGATCGCATCGACTGGATAAGACCGGCCACAAGCGTGGAAACCAACGGATAGGCACTGTCAGGGATAATCGCGGCGGGCCTTTGGCTGAAAACGGTGTCGTCGTGATGAGGCTCCCAACCTGGGCAAATCAAGCCCGCCGCTTCCAATCAAATTCACCCCAAAGGGTAGCGCTGTAAAGGCAGCCCCCCGAACATTTTGGAATACGACATGAAAACAACAGTTATTTCACTCACACTTCTCTCTGCTTTTACGCTCTCCGGCTGCATGGGCGGCGTGTCGCAGACGTCTGCCAATGTGATGGGCATGCAATCCATCGCAGGTGTCCAGCGCTCCGCACAGGCACAGCCAACGGAAAAGGATCTCGCTCTGTCCTGCAGTCAGGTGCAAAGCGAGCTGAGCCGGATCTATGCGCGCATGGAAGAGGTCAACAAATCCGAACGTGCCCGCGAGCGTAACGCCAACCTCACTGGCGGTTTGCTTGATGCGGGCCTGTCCGTCGTCGGCGCTGGCGCCATCGCCAATGCGGGATCCGCTCAGGCCATTTCCAACATCGGCACCGCCACCACCGTGGCCGGCGCAGCCGCCAGCACCACGCGCGGATCCGGTCCCAGCGCCCAGACATACAATGAAGCAATGGCCATGGCCGAACGCAGCTCGGTCCTTGAGCGCGTGAAACTCGCCAAAGGCTGCTGACAGATGTCGATTTCCAACAAGAGGTCCAAGATGAATATCAAACCCATTGCCGCAGCGCTCCTGGCTGCAACCACGCTTGCCGGCTGTCTCAATGACGGGACAGTCGCCGACAAACACGCAATCACCTTTGAAAAGCCCAACCCGGGCGGCGGGCCGTCGAAGGCGCAGAGCCAATCGGCGCTGCAACAATGGCTGATCGCCAATGTCCCTGAAGGTGACACTGCCAAAGGTGTCAGTGTCGGCCCGGTGCGCTACGCGGCAATCCTCTGGCCATTTCCGGAAAAGGACTACTTCGTCTGCGCTCGATACACGGCGAAGAACCAGTACGGAACCTATGAGCCGCCGCGCAACGTCCTGATGACCATGCGTGTCTATGACGCCGCCAAAGGCTGGCAAGCCGCGCTGATCAAGGATGAGACCTTCGACGGCTATCGCCAATACTGCATCGGTCAGCCGCATGCATAGTTTGATTTCCGGCTGAGTGGAGTTGAAATGATGGATACCTGCGAGGAAGACCTCTTCAATATCGGCGGATACGTTCCGCCCGAAACAGACTGGGCTCTCGGAACCGTCCTGACCTTTGCTGGGGACGGCGGATGCCAATGCCAGGTGGAAGTGAGCGATGCTGTAGTTGCTTTCCTCGCCTTGGACCGAGATGGGCTGATCCCGGAGATTGACCAAGAGTGGAAACAAGGCTTTGCAACTGCCCTGTCTCAGCATTCAGCGCCTCAAGGATCGGGACTGGTGCATTACAGCGGCCTTGAACCTGTTCCAGGTGGGATCTGCGATTGCTGCGCAGCGGAATGTCACGCTGTATTCACAAACGAAAGCGCTCGCTTTCTGATTGAGCGCTGGTCAATTGTTGCCGCTATGATGGTATTGATCCGCCAAGGGCAGCTGCCAAGGCTATCCTTTGACTGGCACATTTCATTGGAGCGGCATTATGAGCGAATTTGTGAGACTGGGCGATACCACTACCGCCCCGGTGCAGGTGGACCTCAACATGTTTGAACGACTAACAAGAGGAAAGCACCCTTGGGCCCAATACGACTCTTCAAAGAAGAAAGTTCAACGGTTCGGCCTCTGCCCGGAGTGCAACAACGCCATGGTTCTGGTGAATATTCATAATCCAGAACCGCAGGTTACTCCGCACGGCCGACACCGGTTAAAGCGCGTTGACGGTTTTGAGTACTGCCTGGAAGAAATCTTGGGATGCCCCTTGCTAGATTCCCGACTCAAAAGTGATCTTGAAGCAGATATCACGGCCTTGACGCCTGAAGCAGTCGAACTCCGGGAGTTTCTAGTTGAGAACTTCAACTTGGCCGCGGGCATGTTTGCAGAGACAACCGGGATTTCACCATCCAAAACGATGTTACGAAAAATGCTCCGCTTGTTTTTCGAAGATCGCTGGTACCGTTGGCCAACAGTCACAAAAGGCAACTTGCCTTGGACTTTTGCTCGGCTGACCTGCAATTTCAATCTCTACAAGCAAAAGATCCGACCTGAATCTGCAGTGTGGACAGCGGTTCAGAAACACGTTCCACACGCGGCTCTCGGAGAATACGGACGACTGGAAGCTCGTGGCAGTCATCGTGTCTACCTTGAGTTCGGCCTTGGTCAACACAAGGTTCGATCAACGCAAGATGGCCGCATTCGGGAAACCATTAGTTTGCATGTTTTGAACACGGACCCGGTCGCGAAGGTCGATGAGCCAGTCTTTGAGACAACGCTTGATTTGAACACCGAGGAGTTCCTAAGGCGGGTCGCCCATAAACTGCACCCGGCCGGATATGGCGCGGAGCTTGTTGAAGAAGCCCGTATGGTCCTCGCTGACTATCTCCACAATCATCCAGAAGCCCGCAGTCCGGAGGTCGAGACATGAAGCTACTGCGAGATGTCGCCCAATGAAACTGCCGGTTCAGTTAGTGCCGCCATAGGGCCGCGACGGGTCAGAAATGGGTCAGGAATACTGACTTATTTAACATAAGAAGTATTATCACGCACGACGAAACACTCAAAAGAACAGAAAGGAGGACGGCATGAATACCCTCTACCATTGGTTTTATCTGGTTGGATATGGCGGATGGATCATGCCTCGTCTCCTGCGCAGGGTGACAGCGCGTTCTGAGTGTCATCGCGCTTGGTTACTTGGCCACCTTGGCTACTTCGAAGAAGGCGGCGTCAGGTTCAGTTCAGCGAACCCTTACCCGTCCAGCTGACCCCAGCACACTGACTTTATTCATTGCGAACAACAGCGCGGCCCGAAGCTACCTCGGGCCGCGACACCCGAGCTTTTGCCATTCGAAAACAACATCAGCCAAGTGCCGCGGGTGTCCCGAACTATGAGGGATAGCTCGCGCTGCAGTGGAACGAGGGACATCGCCCATGCGCAACAGAGGACACACGCAACTTGTCAGAGGCGGCCAGACGACACAACACTGGACGCGAATGGCAACACAGGTGCTCAAGTACAGCATCTCAATGGCCGCTGCGGCCTTCTCACTCTGCTATATAATTCTGGTCGCCAATAATTACGAAATGGATAAGGCCCGCCTGACCGGGACTTATTGGATTGCGGAATTCAACGTCGAGCAACGTGGCACTGAAGACCGCAAGCTGGACTACGTGGATCTGAGCGGCAAGCGCGTCGAGCGCACAGCCGGACAGATCTACGCAGATCGTGAGCTCCGAGAGATCTACAATCGCTATTCGGCGAACGCCTGGCGCTTCATGTATATCTCGCTGATCCCGGCCGCCCTCGCCTTCGTGGTGGTGTTCTCGATCTTCGGGTTGGTTGGCAGCTCCCTGAAGGAAGAGGAATATATCCGGGGCGCGCGTCTGGTGACGGCCAATGAGCTGAAGGCCTGGTCAAAGCGGAAATGGCGCGAATACGAAAAGCGTTTCGGCAAAAACTCGAAGAAAGGCCCGCGCTACACGCTTGCCGGCATCGAGTTCCCGCCCAACTCAGTAGAAGCCCAGATCGGCATCACCGGGACAGTTGGTGTTGGTAAGACCAATGCGATGCATGAGCTGCTGAACACGATCCGCGAGGCGGGTGGTCGCGCCATCATCTATGACCGGATGGGGGGCTTGCTGCGGGATCACTACGACCCGGAAAAAGACATCATCCTGAACCCCTTCGATGAGCGCTCTGTTGGCTGGTCTCCCTTCAATGAGGTGACCTCTGCCGAAGGCTTTGCCCAGATTGCTGAGGTGATGATCCCAGACCATCCCGGTTCTCTGGATAGCTTCTGGACGCAGGCCGCGCGGCTGGTGTTCCAGTACACCGCCCGCGAGCTGGCCAAATCCGGAAAAACCACCAACGACGAATTGCGCAAGGCGATCATGAACATTCCGTCCGAGGAACTGGCCGAGATCGTGGCGCCAACACCTGGCGCGCACTTCTTCGGCGAGCATGTGGCAAAAACCTCAGGCTCGATCCGGGCCAACATGATCACCGAGTTGCGCTTTCTGGAATACCTGCGGGACGATGCTGAACCCTTCTCGATCCGAGATTGGGTTGTGAATGACCGGCCCGGCTTTGTGTTCCTGACCGGCAACGCGGAGCAGTCGGCGGCGGTGCGCAATATCGTCTCGACAGTCTTTGAGGTGGCAGCAAACGCGCTGATGACAACTGAGGAAAGCCGCGATCCGAAAATCTGGTTCTTCCTCGATGAGGTTCCGACCCTCAACAAGTTGCCGTTCCTGCCCAAAAGCCTTGCGGAAATCCGTCAGTTCGGCGGCGCGTTTGTCGTGGGCTATCAGGTGTTCTCCCAGCTGGAGGACATCTATGGCGACAAGGCTGCGGAGACCATCTCCGGGGTATTGAACAACCGCGTTGTCTTCAACACGCCTGATTACAACACGGCGCAACGATCCTCCCGCTCTTTGGGCGAAGAGGATGTGATCGAGCAGCAGGAAAACATCACGCTCGGCGCAAATGACACGCGCGATGGCGTGGGGATTGTCGGCCGGCGCACACAGCGCGCGATTGTGACCCCTGCAGAGATCCAATCCCTGCCCCAGTTCGTGGCCTATTTCCGACCCGCATATGACGCCCCAACAGCCAAGGTCCGGTTTGAACCTGTTCCAACCAAGGCAACGGCGGAAAAGTTCATCGCCTACAAGGGCAATGGGTTTGATCAGGGCGGCATGCAGGTCTCGGCCGTCAACGTGGAAATTAAAGAGGGCGCCAAGGTCGTCGCAGGCTTTGCATCTGACAAACCGCAAGATCAGAAGGCTGAATTTTTCCGCTGGCTGGACCGCGTGCGTCCCGAAGGGTCAGCACAGATCGAGGATCCAGCCAACACGTCTGAGCGGGACTGGTACTGGCAGCATTTTGCCACGGCGCGCGTGCGTGGCCTCGATGTGAAAGAGATCGCCCATCCCGATCCCTATGCTGGCTTCGCTGGCAACGGCACCGGTCAGGCGCGGGAAACCGTCTATGTCCCCTACCCCGGCGCCGCACCTGGGCCACAGACAAGCCAGCCCAAAGAAAAGGCACCTGCTGCAGCTGAAGAACCCGTTGAAGCAGGGACCGGAGCGGCCATTTCCGCCCCGGATCAAAGGCCCCTGCCCCTCTCTCTTCGTGCCCATCCGGCTTTTGGCCAAACACAGCCAGACCGGAAAACGCCCCAGCGTCCAGCATCGACGCCCCAGAAACCCATTTCCTCACAAAGCCCCCCTTCAGAACCGTCAGCCGCCAGCGCTCTGATTGCTTTGGAGAACGCCATTCGGGGAGATCGCTGACATGATGTCGATTTCCAACGTCTCGGCCGGGGCTGCTGCCAGCGGCTACTACAAGGAAGAAGGCTATTATAAAGCCGGATCAGAAGAGGGCCAGAAGGCTGCAACCTGGTTCGGAAAGGCCGCTGAGGAAAACGGCCTGACCGGCTTTGTCGATGACAAACAGTTTGCTCAGTTCCTCGATGGTGAAGCTCCGGATGGTAAGCTGATGGGGCGCTATGTGGATGGTGAACGCCAGCACCGGCCCGGCCTTGATCTGACATTCTCTGCATCAAAATCGGCCTCGGTAGCAGCACTGGTCATTGGCGACAATCGGATCATTGAGGCCCATGACGCTGCCGTGCGCTCTGCCATGACGGTGGTGGAAGAGCGGTTCATCAAGACCCGGTTCCAGCAAGACGGGGAAATAACCACCAAGAATGCTGAAGGTATCATCGCCGGCATCTACCGACACGATACCTCCCGTGCGCTTGATCCAAACCTGCACAGCCATGCCGTCATCGCCAATATGGCGAAGAACGAAAATGACGGCTTCACAGCCATTCGCAATGAGGCTGTCTTCAACAATCGAAAGCTCATCACAGAGATCTACCGTTCCGATTTTGAGAACCGGATGAAAGAGCACGGGATCGCCACTGAACGCGGTAGGTATGGAGAGGTGAATATTTCCGGCATCCCACGTGAGGTCACGGAAACATTTTCAAAGCGCCGACAGGAGATCCTAAATGCACTTGACAACAAGGGTGTAGAATATTCTGCTGATACGGCGAGCAAGGCCACACTGGCGACCCGTGCAGCCAAGCATAAGAACCTGGACCGGGAGGCCCTGCGCGCTGACTGGCGATCTGATGCGCTTGCCGCAGGTCTCAGCCGGGATCAGTTGGAACGCGGAACTATTGAGAACGCCCCTATCGCGCCAACGGCCCCAACCCCAATACCGCGCTCGGTTCAAGAGGCAGAGCAAACCCCTCAATCGGACCCAAAAGAGGCCTCACTCGTCGCCGGCATCGTCTCGTGGATGAAGAACCTGGTTGCATCCCCGCAGCAACAGCAACCGAAAGCACAAACGACGCCTGATACGATTGAGGGGCGGGCCGTCAGCAAGGCCATCGAGCATGTAAGCGAGCGACACTCTGTCTATGAACGCTCTACTCTCACGACAGCGGCGCTTCGCTTCTCCAGCGGCACCAACCTTGAAAAACTGGACAAGGAAATTGACCGGCGCATCGAGGCCGGCGATCTCTATGCCAACGGAAAGAACGGCGAACACCTCACCGATCGCGCATCGGTTGCGGTCGAAAAAGCGGTCCTGCAGACGTGGAAAGACTCTGAACAGACCCCCGGTCTCGATCTAAACTCAAGACACGCCAAATCGGGCATTCAAGATCTTTCCGCCACCTTAGCGAAGGAAAGCACGCTGACAGCAGGTCAGCTGGCTGCGCTCGAAACCTCACTTTCCGGTCAAGGCCGGTATGTCGGCGTTCAGGGCTACGCGGGATCTGGCAAGACCTACATGGTCGAAAAACTCAGCGCGTTGGCCGGTCAGGCTGGCTATGAGGTCAAGGGCTTTGCCCCGAGCCTTCAGGCGGTCAAAGAACTGGATACCGCCCTCCCCGGATCCTCAACACTGGCGCGCGTCGTGAACAGCGAACGCAACCACCCCCAGAAAGTGGACAACAGCCGGTCGATCCTTCTGGTGGATGAAAGCTCGATGGTCTCCGCACGCGATATGCGCAGCTTCATGGACTATGCGGAGCGCACCAACGCTGCGCGCGTCGTCCTGGTCGGTGATACCAAGCAGCTTGATGCCGTGAGCGCTGGCCAGCCCTTTGCCCAGCTTCAGGAGACGGGCATGCGGACGGCCGTCATGGATGAAATCAGGCGGCAACGCGATGGCACCCTGCGCGAGGCAGTGTATGACACCGTGCGTGGCGACATTGCTGGTGCCTTCGCCAAGCTGGAGAACAACATCCACAAGGCGGAAAACCCACAGCAGGCGGCAGCAGACAAATATCTATCCCTCCCGGCCGATGAGCGATCAGAGACCCGTATCCTGACGCTCACAAACGCGTCCCGCGCCGAAATCAACGCAGTGGTTCGAGACGGGTTGAAACAGGAAGGCAGCCTCGCATCTGAGGGTGTGACCGTTTCTGGTCTTGCCCCGCGCCCGATGACGGCTGTCGAAAGGAGTGATGCGCAGAGCTACGCCGCCGGCGATGTCTTGCAGTCCCTTGTCAGCAGCAAGGATCATGGGCTATCGAAAAACGCCCTCTACGTCGTTCAGGAGACCGACACAAAAACCAACAGCCTGACGGTCGCGCGTGAATCCGACGGGGTACGCCTCGATCTCCCACTGAATGGTATGACGGGAAACAAGGAACTCGGTGCCTCATTCATGGCCTATCGGCCGGAGGATCGAGAGCTGTCGGCCGGCGATGCGGTACGCATCCGGATCACCGACAAAGCCAATGACCTTTCCAATGGTGAGCGAGCAAAAATTACATCCGTCGAGGATGGCGCGATTGGATTGGAAACATCCAACGGCAAGCAAATCCAACTCAATGCACAAAGCCTCGGCGCGCGCGGTCTTGAACATGATTATGCAGCAACCGCCCATTCGGTTCAGGGTGAAACTGTTGATCGGGTCATTGTGTCGATGAATGGCGGCGACAGGCTGGCTACTCAAAAGGGGTTCTATGTGGAAATCAGCCGCGCACGGGATGAGGCGGTTTTATACACAGACAACCGGGCGGCCCTGGCACGAAACATTGCAGAGAATACCGGCATCCAGACAACTGCATTGTCAACACAAATTGAATCACAAAAACCACGCGAGGAAATTCTCGACTCTGTGCAAGCGGTGGATAGAGCCGTCGAGCATATAAGTGAACGCGATTCCGCATATAGCCGTGGGCATTTGACAACGACTGCTTTACAATTTGCCTACGGCTCTAGTTTTGAACAGGTCGATAAAGAAATTAACACGCGCATTAAAGACGGTCGGTTATTTGAAAGTGGTAATGAGGGTGAAATGCTCACAGACAAAGCATCTGTTGAATTGGAGCGTTCCATTATTGCGACATGGCAGGCCTCCGAGAAAAGTGGCGGATTGGAACTGCAAGCGTCGGCTGGCCGATCAGGTGAAAGCGTCATCGCCAAAAAGCTTCATGACACAAAATCAATGACTGACGGACAGAAAGAGGCAATCCACACGTCATTGACTGGCGGTGGTCGATACGTCGGGGTTCAGGGTTATGCGGGTACTGGTAAAACTTACATGCTGGAACGAATGGCTCATTACGCGGAACAGAATGGCTATGATGTGAAAGGTATGGCGCCAAGTCACCAAGCTGTGCACGAACTCGCCAGTGTACTTGGCAGCGCGGAAACCCTCGCAAAGATCACGACAGCTGAACGTCACCACCCGCAGGATGTGGACAACAGCAAGACCATTCTGGTGGTCGATGAGGCCTCGATGGCCTCAGCTCAGGACTTGCGCAGCTTCATGGATTACGCCGAGCGCACTGGTGCACCTCGTGTGGTCCTGGTCGGCGATACGCAGCAGTTGGATTCCGTGGCCGCAGGTCAACCCTATGTGCAGCTACAGAACGCCGGGATGCGGACAGCGGTCATGGACGAGATCCGCCGGCAACGGAACGATGATCTGAAAGCGGCCGTCCATCACTCCATCCGTCAGGAAATCCAACCTGCCTTCAGCCGCATGGAGGGCAATGTTCTGCAGGTGGAAAACCCCAGCATCGACGCCGCAGAACGATACCTGTTGCTGTCCCCGAGTGAACGTGAAGGCACCCGGATCCTCACCCTCACCAATGTCTCCCGTTCAGAGATCAATAGCGTTGTTCGTGATGGGCTTTGGCAGGAGGGACGATTGAAAGGAGAAGAAGTCGAGCTGAAGGGCCTCCAAAATCGCCAACTGACCGAAACCCAACTTGCCGATGCGCGCAGCTACACCCCCGGCGATCTGGTTCTGTCAGTGGCCACCAGCAAGGAATTCGGGCTGCAAAAAAACAACCTCTATGTGGTTCAGCAATCCGATCATCAGCGCAACAGGCTGATCGTCCAGCATGAAGAAACCGGCGAGAAATCCATCCTCCCACTCGATGCAAAGTTCAATCGCCGAGAGCTCGGAAAAGCCCTTGTTGCCTATGATCGAGAGAACCGGGAAATGGCGGCCGGCGACCAGGTGCGGTTCCGGATCACCGACCCAGAGGCGGGTGTCACCAACGGTGTTCGCGCTGAAATCAAATCGATCACAGGTGGCATGATTGAAGCCAAAGCGCTGGATGGCAGTACCATCACCGTGCCCCAGAACAGCATTGCAGCCCGTGGAATGGAGCATGACTACGCGGCCACTGCGCATGCCGTTCAGGGTGAATCTGTTGATCGTGTGATCGTGGCCATGAACTCAACCGAACGTCTCGCCACACAGAAGAGTTTCTATGTGGAAATCAGCCGCGCAAGGGACGAGGCGGTCCTTCTAACCGACGATCCCGAGCGCCTGTCAAAGACCATCGAAAAGCAAACCGGCATCCGGCCGACAGCGCTCGACACCTGGATGGACGGCCGTCTGATTGGCGTTCGCGAGCAGCAGCCAGAGGAAGAGAAAGCCAAGGATCAACAGCAGGAAAAAGCTGAACCCGAGAAGGAAAAGACGACTAAGGACAGGGAGCCTGACGCCCCTACCCTGCCCGGCCTCTTTGAAGAGAAACTTAAAGAATTTGAAAAGCAGGCTGAACTGGTCCTGCAGCGACAGAAGGAAATTGAGCGATGAGCAAGTCACCCCGCCTTGTACTTGGCCCTGTGGCCCGACAGTTAATTGGCAGCGAGACAAAGGAACTACCGAAGGTGCTTGACGACGCCATCACCACTTTGATGGAAGAGCGCGATCAAAGACCTGACGCTACTTCTCCTGAGGGTCGACTAGCCTCTCTGGAGGCCGCTGTGAAAGCCCAGTCCGAAGCTCTTCAGCAGCTTTCCTATGTGGCGACACTTGAGATGAAAATGACCCGCGTACTGATCGCATCACTGATGAGCAAGACTGATGAAGATCAGCAGGCGCTCATCACTTTGGCAAATTCCGCGGTGCAAGAGTTGCATGAAAAAGCGCGTGTGATCTCCGATTCAAATATGGAGAAACTGCGCGCAAACGATGTCTCTGTTCAAACGGCAATCCAGCGCGACATGGAGCGAGGTGCCCTGGAACAGGAGCAGGAAACAGAAGAGGAGCTAGAACGGTGATCAACTCTTCCAATCACCCCGAAAGCGTCCTGAATGGCTCTGCCATTGCGTGCCATTCGCGTGGCAACCCGTGGCATGGCCGTGGCACAACCCGTGCCATGGGCCGTGCCACGGCCATTTCGACCCTTAAAAATAGGGCGCCACAGGTTGCCGACAGCGCCCGATTGGCAAAACGCCAGTTTTGTCAATCAAATCAGCGCATTGCGCTGATTGCAGCATCGCTGCGTTATGTGTGGACCTTTTATGAGGACCAAAGGGCCGAACACAGCTTTGACGGCCCGATATTCAAAGGAGATCGTGGCCTCATGCCCGCCAACGAGAAGGCGCTGAGCGCTTCCCTTACCCTCCGCACCTCTGGGCTACGGACGGCCTACCTTGCGCTCCTGGTGGCTCTCCTGCCCCCTACGGCGATCCTTGCTGATGACTGGTCGAGCTCAGGTAGTTTTGACCTCGAAGAAGCCGCTCAAATCCGGAAATCTCTCGTGGAAAATCCCGCCTCCGATCACAGCCCATGGAGATCAACGGCCAAGGCAAATCAGTGGGTCGCTCTCGATGAATTTGAACGCTCTCGCCCCGGCAAGCGACCACCTGCCCCGAGCACCTTCCAGCTCCCATCAGGATCCAGTGTCGATCAGCTCTTTGCACTGATTGCCTTCGCCGAGGCTCCAAAGGGTCGCTATGACTCCATCCACCATGGCGCCAAAATCCGGCCCGCCAAGCAACCGTCTCAGATGACCTTGGCAGAAATCTATCAGTGGATCGACGACACCCCTGGCCAGCCTCACGCCATCGGAAACTTTCAGATCATTCCTTCGACATTACTTAATTTGCAAAAACGTCTCGGACTGCCTGACGGTGTTCTCTTCAACCGCGCCACCCAGAACCGAATGGCCGCGCTTCTCCTTGCTGACGCCGGCCATCACAAGTTTGGATCGGGGAAGATCTCGTTGGCGACCTATCAGAACAACCTGGCGCGCATCTGGGCCGGGCTTCCGCTCGCATCTGGCAAGTCTGCTTATCATGGGTACGCTGGGAACCGTGCGACCATCACACGGGCGTTCTACGATCAGAAGATGCAGTTGATTTTTGGGGGTGGTGAGAGCCGTGTAGCCAAGGCCACATCCGATGTGTCTTCAGCTCCGGTTACAGGCACTTGGAACACACTTGGAGAATGATCCTCGGCCGGGAGTGTTGGCGAACCACGTCAACACCTAGCGCCGCACAGTCCGCACGCCTAGGACGAGTACGGGGTTACCATCTCCCCGTCTCGCGACCCTCTGAAATAATCAGCGTTTCAGCTCCCAGATCGCGACACGATCACAGTACGCCGAGAATTTCCCTGACAGGACGCTCAAGAAAAAGAGGTAATAGAGGGCCGCTAAAACACCTGACCAAATCCCGAAGATCGCGGCCCAACCTAGCGTCAGAATAAAGAGCGATGGAACGGTCAAACGCACCTCCACAGATCGGCTCGACTCGGATCAGTCTGAAGCCATTCTGATGATGGCACGTTTTTGGTATTGATTGTTTTAAGATGGAACCAAGAGCGGACCTGCAGAACTCAACGCCGCTCAGATCACATCACCCTCAAGCTGGTAGGATGTCATTGGACCCAGACACGTCGTCGGCAGATTGGGCTATGATGCAGCTCGTGTCCGGAGTCACCTTCCAAGCCCAAGCTCCCACGACCACGGCCTCAATCGGACCCTTCGTTCGCGAACCGTTCACGCGACTGGTGAACTTCGGTCGGCACTGCCCCTATCACTTGCACCAGCTCGACCGACGGCCACCATTGTAGGACCTGGCTAAACCTTCTGAAATCAGGATCTCGCCCAGATCGACGCCAGCGACATAGAAACGGGCTAGCCCTCGACCGTACTTGTCGCGCCCTGGGAGGACGACCACCTCTACCCTGCCCGCGCCATCGACCAGCTGACGGGCACGCTTTGTCGCCTCTGTTCCTAGCGCTTTCTCGTAGCCACATTTTGGCTTGTAGGTCTCGGGCGTATCGTAGCCAACCAGTCGAAACCGTTGCCCTCCGATATCAGCCGTATCTCCGTCGATCATGTAGATGTCTCCGCTGCTCACCGGGGCCGCCTGAGAGACTGATGCTGTGAGTATGATCAATAGCGTTGAAAGTACCTTCATCAGGTTCTCCTAAAAAAGAAAGGTGAGGCCTATAACCTCACCTTTGATAGATATACTGGTCTCTTGTAGCTGTGGAGAAATCAAGATTTGAGTTCAAGCTCTTCCATTGAAACCCCGGATTGAACAGCCTCGATCAGCCAGAAAGGTTTACGACCGCGCCCTGTCCACGTTTGTGAAGGATCTTCAGGGTTCGCATATCTTGGAGCCCTTTTTGAATTCGATTTTTTCTTCGGCTTTGCAAATTTATCGACGACCTCCTGAAAGCTTACTTCGTATTTTGCAGCGATGGCGAGCATTTCAAAATAGGCTCGCTCCTTGTATTCTTTTTCAAGCTCAACGATGCGGACCTCTATATCTTTCGCCAAGACTTCGAGTTCAGTGCGGCTGAGTTGGCTAAGATTAATGTTCATGATGCGCCTCTAGATATTTGGTTGCCATGAGAAAGCATATATTCCCTTCGGCAGCAACGAACAGTAAAAAATTGCCAAAGTGATACTTCCGACTCCTGAAACATCTTTTCCCTAGCGGATCAGATCAATGTTATCTTAGTGACACCAGTTCGCGCGACCGTATTCTCGCCCGCTCACTGTGAGGATATCTTTGCCATTGATGGGAACCACCTCTTTCTCAAGGTTTCCATCCTGACGAACCCGATAAATACTGGCTGAAACGTCATCAAACCCGAAACCGTAAATCACAAACTGCCAAGGCCCCCTGCCCTGTTCTCTCTGCTGGAAATATCCTTCGAAGTTTCGGCATTGATATGCCCCGACCCACCATTGTGCGCCGGGTTTCCCTTTTTCACTTTGCGTCATCGGTATGAGTTCAAGCTGGCTCATGCCTCCAGCTTTCCGGTCCGCACGTATCGAACTGGATCCTTCTCGACGATCTGGCACTCCCCTTCGGTGTGCCCATGGCCGATTGCCTTTTTGCGCATCCCTGCCAGATTTTCCGGTTTGATCGCATCACCAGCCGTGAGAGCGACCGCGAAGGTATAGAGGTGTGTTTCCCAATGTGGCGTCGTCATTGGTCTACCTCGGCGCTGAACACCACAGTCGCATCTTCGATTGTGTATGGCACTTCCTTGGCCAAGAGCTGCTTGAATGCCTCTTCTGGAATACCGGACCAAGTATTGCAGAGTGTTTTCAGCAGCTGGGGTTGGTCGTCTTCGAATGCATAGCCATTGATGGCCCAAGCAATAATGCCGGGTGTGTGAACCATCGAAGACGATCCAAGGCGGTAGGTTGTCATTCTGTCTCTCCGTTATCGTGTGGCACCGTAAAATTGCGGCAGGTTTCTGGTCATGCGCCGCAGGCGCCTGATCCTGAAACCTTGGCAAGTGCCGAACTGGAGTGGTGAATTTCCAAGTGCGCGGAGCGGGACCGGACCCGCGCGCAGCTGCACGAAACAGCCCCTTCAGGGCTGTGAAGGAAGCGAGCACGGGGAGGACCCACCACTTGGAAAGAGGCGGGGAACCCCGCCTTCATATGGACGTGCCTATGGCGCGTCCCACAAAGATGCCCCCTGCCCTACTGGATGATGTGATCCGCGCCGCAGGTTCGGATCTTCTTAGATCTTCGCAACGGCCCGGATCAGACGAACGGACGACCAAAGCCGCCCGTGCCGTAGCTCATTCGGTGACGTCATCCTTGTTTGGGAAAGCGACCATATCGACGTTGGGGAACATGCTGTGCTTGACGCTGATCGAGGTGATGTTGCCCTGTTCATCGGTCCGGACGAATAGGGCACCGCAGCGGTCCCAGAACGTCTTGCCATCTTTTTCGCCGGATTTGACGTTCAGTTTCAAAGTTTGAGTAGCCATGATTGATCCTCGCCTTGAGTGTTTCGATGAACATTGTGGAAGCGGGCTCAAAGGGGATGTCAGCTGGAAATTTGCTTCGCGAGGAATGGGCCGCAGGCACAGGGGAAATTTCCAGTTGAAGCAAAGCGACCATCCCCGACTGCCCGCTTATGTTCATCAGAGAGAAACACGGCCTTGCGAGGATCGACATGGCTACAGCCTGAAAGTGCGCAGTGATGAGGAGCTGGCAAGACATTCTAGGACCGCGGCCGCCAAGTCTCCAAGCTACCGACAGATCACGGGCAACCTTACCCCGATCCTAGCCAGCTCCAATACTCATGGAGAAATCTGGACACTTTCCCAAGGAAGGATGTTACCGGCTGCGATCCCGCCATTTGTGTTCCCCCGCCCATGGACAGAGCCAAGAATAGATCTGAAGCGCCGCGCAAGTGATCGTCACCCGCAGGGCCGATCCGGACATTCGGAAACGACCATGGTCCAAAGCCTATCAGCTGGCCCGGATGGGACAGATGCTAGGCTATTGGCCCAGGGAGTGCCGCATGTTCGGTTCGGGGAAGCACCGCTTGCGGTGCTGAGTAGTGAGTGGTCCCATGTTTACATGGGATGCGCTCTCAATAGCCATTACCACGTAACACATACCTCCCCTACCACACACCTCCACCACATAACCCTTAACTCTTAACCTGTAACCCATAACCCATAACCCGTAACTATGATCTACAACACACAAATACCCGACCTTATTCGGATACTACATAACAGCTAACAGTTCACTGTTAACTGTTGAGCCATAGGTAAACGACTACTGATATATCAAATAGTTAGCGCCACTACCTTGCACATCCCAGCACTTAGCAACCCCCATAACACATAACTCTTTACCCATAACCCATAACAGGTTATTTGAAGTAAGATTGATACGGGAGAGAGCAGTGACCCAAGTGATAAGCGTAGTTCAAGAAAAAGGTGGAGCAGGCAAAACCACCCTATTAATCACCCTTGCATCGTTGATGGTAGCTGATGGTGCCAGGGTGGCGGTTATTGATACTGATCCTCAGCACAACCTCGAAGACTGGGCCAAGAAGGAAGAAATAGACCTTGATTGGATTTTTGAGGACAACGACGAGAAACTCATCCCTACGATCAGAGCTCTAAAGAAGGCCTCTCCAGCATACGATGTCATCCTAGTTGACACGGCTGGTTTTAAGTCGGCTATGGCTGTCTATGCGATCAACGCGGCTGGTCTCGTGCTCATTCCATCAAAGGCGAATGAGTCTGATGCAAAAGGCGCGATCAAAACATATCGCCATGTTCACGGTGTCGCAGATTCGATGGACAAAGACATTAGCGCGTATGTTGTGATGATGGATGTTGATCCCAATACCAACATAACCGAAGCGATTTTGGCATCCCTTGAAGAGCAGGAAGTACCTCGCCTGAACGCGATGTGTGCACATCGCACCGGGTTCAAGGAAATGATGAGTACAGGCCGTGGGCCAGAAGGCTCGGCGAAGCGATCAGCACAGAGCGTTCTTGCGGAGCTTCAGATCAAAGGTTTGTTGGACTATTACGGAGGGCATAATGGCAAAGCTTAAAGTCAATCTTGACGTTGATGATGTAACGCAACCTCAGCCAGAGGACCATAAACTCAGGCAGCTGTCGTCTTCGCTTCCAAGTCCGCATCGAGCTAAGTCTGGATCTTTGAAATACGCTCAACGTGTTCAATTTGCTTTCTCGAACGTTCCACTCCCGATCAAGGAAGCGTTCGTCAAGGAAGCTGCTTCTAGAGGTATAACGCAAAAAGAGCTTCTATATGATTGCTTACGAGCTGGTGGGATCGAGGTCCCTCCGTTAGATGAAATTGACGGTCGCCGCAGGTAATAACACATAACTCGTACGTGTTATGTGTTATGTGTCGCGCAGCGGCTTTGGCGCGAATAGCGCCAGTCCTGGTCGCCAGGGCCTTCAGGTCCTGTCGTCCAGTGACACCAGAGGGCAGGGCAGGGGGCAAAGAAAATACCATGCTGGACGGCGTTGCACGTGGCTGCTGCAATGCCGGAGTTCTTCGAACAGAGGAGATTCCAGCATGGTCAAGAAAGCAACGCGCCTCGCCCGCTTCGCGGAAGCCGTCGAGGATCAACCTGTCGTCGTCGGTTTCGACGTTCACAAAAAGACCTATTCCGTCGCCCTGTTCTCGTCGCAAGACGGTCAGGTCGAGAGCTATACCTGTCCAGCCGGAGAGGCGGCGCTCGCCGCGCAGCTTTCGGGCCTGGGCTGCTCCATCGAGCATATCGTCTATGAGACCGGGCCAACCGGCTTCGCCTTGGCCCGCACATTGATGGCCGCAGGATTTAAGGTATCGGTGATCGCCGCCTCGCGCATCCCGCGCGGCTACGCAGCGGCGGCGAAGAACGATCGGCTGGATGCGGTGAAGCTGGCGACCTACTTCGCGCGGGGATTGCTGCATTCCGTCGCCATTCCAACCGTCGAACAGGAAGGCTACCGGGCGCTCGTGCGGCGGCGGAAGCGTGTCGCGGAGAGCCGGGGCAAGATCAAGCAGAAGATCAAGGGCTTCCTGCTCGCGTCCGGCATCGGCGAACCGCAGAGTATCCAGAAGTGGTCTCTGGCCGCTTCGGCAGACCTGTCGGCATTGGATATGCCGCCGGAACATCGCATGTCGCTGGCCTCGATGGTGCGTGAGTACCTTTTCTTGCTTTCCGAAGACAAGATGCTGCGCGCCGAGATCAGGACGGCAACGAAACGGATGCACGCAGAGCGGTTCGCGCACCTGACATCTGTCGTCGGGGTCGGCGAGACCGCCGCATCGAACTTCTTGGCCGAGCTGTTCTCTCCCGAACGGTTCAACCGCCCCGAGGAAGTGACCTCCTATCTCGGTCTCGCACCTGTGGTCAGCCAGAGTGGTGGCAGTCAAGCCCGGGCCAGGATCAGACCCGTGGGTCAGAAACGCTTACGCGGCATCCTCATCGAAGCCGCATGGCAATGGACGTGGCGAGACCCCGAAGCGAAGGAACTCTACAATCGACATTTTGCGAAGCATGGGATCGGGCAGAAGGCCATCGTGGCCGTCGCCCGCAAGCTCGCGATCAAGCTTTGGCGCATGGCGGTAGAGATACCGCCCGTGTCAATGGAGGGTGCCGCGCGCGGGGCCTGGTCGGGATAACCGACAGTAGAAAAGGGCGGCACCCTCATCTACCGGCGCGTACCGAAAGCGGTACTTGGTGATCCTGCATCTTGACAGGCACGAATAAGAAAAGGCTTACGCAAGCCGGTAATAGCTCTGGCATGGCCTCAATTCTGTGGCGTGACACGCACGCAGGATGGGTTTTTGTGGCTATAGGCAAGGTCGGCAGTGCGGACAAAGCGTGCATTCGCTGCAAGTGCGCCAGTGACAGCTTTTGGGCGGCTGGCCAAAACAAATGATTTCGACGCTGCAAAAAACTCATGATGTACGGTGCGGGTTGATGGCTACTTCTTTCGTGCGCTTACGACGAAATGTGTCAGCGCATAGAAAAAGCGGCCTTGGGCAGCCAATGTCTTTTGCTCCGCCAGCCACGCCGCGGCTTCCTCGGCGGGAACGTGGCTATTGTCGACAGCATATCGGGCCATCAATTGCATCATCATCGTCGCAAGCCCGTCCGGCTTCAGCTCGTGATCACATGTCGTTAGTGGAGCGACACCCTCGACGATAAAGCCTGCGTCTCGCGCGATAGACGGCAAAATTGCCGGAACGTCGCGTTGTGTGAAATGCTGATCCCAAGACGCGATCATGCGGTCCATACGATCCTTCTCGTCGCTGAACCACACCAGACTGTCGAGATGAATGTCGCCGATCACAAGTCTGCCGCCGGGTTTCAGCACTCGGCTAGCTTCAGCGATTGCTCCGGGGATGTCGTCAAGATACTCGAAGACCTGAACCGAGACAGCCTTGTCCATCGTTCCGGTCTCAATTGGCAAACTATTGGCGGTGCCCGTCAGGATTTCAACACAGTCAAACGTCCTACACCGCTCTTTGGCCGGGCCAAGCATGTCGCGACTGGGATCAACTCCGATTACCTTGCCCCCTGATCCAACCGCTCTGGCAAGTTCTAATGTCAGCAAGCCATTCCCGCAGCCAATGTCGACAATTGTTTCGCCCGCTGCGGGACGAAGAGCGTCGAATGACGCTTGTCGTCTGCGCGTGATATCTGCACCTTGATAGACGATATCCAGAAGCCGCGTCGTTTCCTCGTCAAACCTCAGCATTGGGCACCCGGCGACAAATACACATGGGCTTTTGCTCTATCTATCTTCGGGAACAACTGCATCAACTTCGATCTCGACCAACCATTCCGGGTTAACAAACCTCGTGACCGCCATGATCGTATCGACTGGACGGGCATCGACGCAGTATTTCTTTCGCGCCTCAATTGCCTCCTTCCAGTCATCGATATCCGTCAGAATGACCCGCGTTCTCACAATGTCATGAAGACCAGACCCCGCCTGTTCGAGAGCGGCCTTGATGATTTCAAAGCACTGGGTGGTCTGGGCGAATACATCTCCGACCCCAACTGTTTTGCCCTGAGCATCTACAGGCGCGGTTCCCCCTACCGCAATGAAAGGACCAACACGAACCGCGCGACTGAAGCCAACGACTTCCTCCATGGGATTTCCGTTTGATATGAGCTGGCGCATTTGGTGAGCTTCCTCCCTACTGGAAAGCATACACGCATCCGATCAATCGTGACAAAGTTTTCGGAATTGCGGACATTCCTGCATCGCACAGCATCGGTAAAAGAGGGCTCACAGCCGACCTTCGCCTCGCCAGCACACCAAATTGGCACTGAGACCGGAGGTCAAGGTTAGCTGAGCGGACAATGCAACCTTTTGAATGTTAATGGCCAATGGCCGCTTCATATCATGTTGCGAGTGCGGCGCTATTAGGCTGGTTGATTAGCGACAAAACAGGCTATCGCGAGTCAGCTCCACTCGGGTGGCCTTTATATCGTAGGACCAAAGCACATCTGTAGTAGCCTCACCGGGTTGGGCTATTTTGCAAAGCGATTGTAAGACCATGGCCTGCCCTGAAACCTCACCGTTGGCGCGGCCAAGGTCGTGCCATTTGGTACGGGTGAGTTCGTAGGTGGCATAGATCGACCCGGCCCAGAAAATAGCGACCGCGACCAGCTTTGTAGTTAACGACATTTAGCAAATCCGGTGTATTCTTGTTGTTTCTTTGAGCCATGGGCGGCCGAAGTGCAAGAACCCTATGCGAGATACCTCGCTGGGTCAGATATCTTCCTCACAGATGCTTCTGTCTACCTCCATCAGTTCGATGGGTGCCCCATTCACCTCTATGAATGCAACCGTTAGGCCGGGAATGGGTGAATTTGGCTTGATAATCACCTTTTGCCCATCAAGCGCAGCTTGCAAATCGTCTACTTCAAAGGCGATGTGCGGGACCGTTTTCACAAGTTCAGGGTATGGCGCATCGGCGTCATAGCGCTGCCACTGGACTCCAAATGGGTTGTTCTTGTGGTCGCTGACCGTCATTGAGAGCGTAGGCAGTCGTATTTCTCCGTCAAAGCTGGCGGTCGTTGGAATGCCTATGTGATTATACTTCAAAACATGCCTCATGTCCTGCTCGGTGATTGGCCGTAGGAAATTTCGGCCTGCATAACCATCATTAGCTGCTGCGCAGAAATAATGCAAAATGGGCTCTCACCCGCCTTTCGCCTCGCCAGCACACCAAATTGGCACTGAGACCGGAGGTCAAGGTCAGCTGAGCGGACGAAGCGGCTTTCGCTGCGGCTGCCCTAGTGACTGGTCTAGAGTGGATCACCGGTTCGACATTGAGTAGTGTTGGCTGACAATGGGTTTTTGATTTCATATTCAGGATTTGCAACGATGGAACCATCATACATAGATGCGCTGCCTGAAGGGCTAGAAATCCAAGAAATATGCCCACACTCGAGAAATACGTGGGCACGAGATCAGACTTGTTTCAATCCCTCAAGAACTAAGTTCGTGGTAGCCTTCAATATTTACGAGGTCACCATGGTGAATGAAATGGGTCACGTTGCTTGGGGCAGTTCGCGTGAAAATGCAGCGCAAGTGCAGGGCCTTATGAAAGAGCGCCTAGCATATTGCTGGGAGCACCCCTTTGCACATTGGTTCGATGATGACTGTTTTGCGATAAAAGTGAATGGCGGGAACCGGAGCTACCCAGTTGTAGCAATTCATCTCGAAAAGGGTTTTCAGGTGCTGACCGGCTCTGACAGCTTGGAAACACGTGCAAGCCATTATGGTGTCGATAACCTTTCAAATGTTTGGTTGCCAACCGAGAAGGAACTGCTCCCATAGCAGGCCGTATCAGCAAATCAGCAATTGCTTGAAGCGGACTTTAGTTCGCTAAGCAGCATCGTTAACAAAGGGCTCCAAGCCGCCATTGGGAGCTGGGTTGAGCACTCGCAGCATTGCCAGCTGCACTTGACAGTTGTCCACATAAGAAAGGCCCCACCGAAGCGGGGCCAGTTAGTTCCTTCACCACAAAGGAAAACTCTACTCAGGTGGGATCCGCTCTGGATCTCTCGCCTTGGCAATTACACCATCATGTCGGATTGCAGCAATCGTCGTTTCTGTGCGTCGGCTCATTTCGACGCCATCGCCGGACATCATCGCTTCAACACTGCTTGTCTTCTTCAGCACGCTGCCATCTGCCTCCAGATAGGTTATGCCGTGATCGGTGGCATGGGTAACTGACCCGTCTGCCTTGATCTGAATTCTCATACCGTTGACGGATACCGTTAAGCCGTCTTCTTCGGCGATGATGCCATCCCAGCCGATGCCAGGATCTCGGCGCAATACAATTTGCTCCTGTCGTAGTTTGATCTGAACGTCACGCGGTGCGCTCTCATCAGCTGCTTTGACAACCAAGAACGCCTCCTGCTCTGACGGATCTGCATGGATGCTGGCGTTAGCGTTCTTTGGGGACCAGACTTTTGCGACCTCACGCTTTCGCCCATTTTGATCACGGTGGAACCCGATGAACAGCTGTGCCGAACGCCATACGCGGGCAATGTTTTCGCTCTTTTTCGTCATGGCATGGCCTCCGGTTTATGTTTCGATTCAATCATGGCGCGAGGGTTCTCGCCAGTGCCAACGGGTTTGTTTTTGGTCTCGTGCTCTTGGTCATGGACGACCTCTTGGACCGATCCCTGCTTTCTGCAGCCATGTGGGTCTGTAAGCACCAGCTGAAACAGCAAATCATCGAGAGAAAAGCGGCCTACGGAATAGCCATGCAGGAAATCGAGCAGATAGACCGGATCAGCAGGGTAGGGGGCGCAATTCCACGCATGCGTTAGAAATTTGCGTTCATTGCCTGACAGTGCCGCAAGCCTGGACCTCGCATTCCGCCAACTCTGTGCGCGCCTGGCTCGATCCATCTTCTCTTGCATCGCCCACGACACGGCCCGGCCTTGCATTACCTCGTCTTCATCTGGCTGCTCCTCGGCAATCTGGTCGGCCAATAGAGGAAACGCCTCACGTTCTAGCCTTTGCTTCCGACGCAAGGCCGCACGTTTCCGGGGTGTGTCTGTGAATGGATGACGGGCTGATCGCTTGAAACGCATGAAACTCTCCATCGGTAGGGCAGGGCGCTTAAGCGCCCCGCCTCTGCATCACTTCATACCTTCGGGGAGCCATTTGGCGATTTTCGCCGCTTGCTTCTTGGTCACACCCTGCGCCTTTCGCGCTTCTGTGTCCGCGAACAACTTTTCCAGTGCCTCGGCCTTTTTACCTTTGGTCAGTTTGGCGAAGGCCTTGGCCTTATCGTCGTCCTGTTTCAGGTCAAGCAGATCGCACCAGAGGGCATTGAGGTAGGGACCACCAACGCGCTTGAAGAAGTTTTCCGCGTTCGGTGTCCAGTTTTCGCGGATGTCGGTTTTCACCTCCCGGTCAACCAGTGCCCGCATTTCCATGTTTCCGCCCTTCATGAGCGCCGCCAAATGACGGACCAACTCAGCCTCGATGAACTCCTTTCCCTTTTTGCGGAAAGTCTGGAATTTCTCCACTTCATCATCCCGGTTCGTGACCCGATCCTCCGACAGGTAAGAGGCCGTTGTCAGTCGCTCATCCAGAACGTAGCCAGCACCTTCGGTTGACGGGAAATTCGGCACGTCCTGCTTCGACAGCCCGATCGGATCAGCGAAATATGACCCACCTGACAGTTGGAATGCCAGCAGCGCAAGGATCAGATCAGGATCGCGCAATGCTGCGTGCTGTCGCGCTCCGGTGACGACACGAGACAGATCATCCGCGAGTTTCTGAGAAATGGGCGATTTGGGCGCATCTGCTTTGCCAACAGCATCTTTGCTCAACACGCCTGCTTCCACCGCTGCCGCCTTGTCTTCGGGCAATACCAGTCCCTTGAAGCTATCGACTTCCCCGTCATGATTCAGAAACACGATCAAACCAGCATGCTCTTTCTGGTCGGCAGTGAAATCAGTTTTCAGAATAGCTTCAAATCCCTCCAGTTCGGATTGTTCCTCATCAGTGATTTCATCGGCGTTGAATTCCAGCTTGTACTCAAGTTCTTCGCAGCGCTCTGCCTGCTCGTCCGTCAGCTCACCGGCCACCGGGCGCAAATTGGAAATCTTCCGTTGATCCAGATCCCAATACCCAATGTAGTTGTCGGTTGAGATTTCGACCCACTTCCATCCCTCCGTTGCGCGCAGTTCCTCTGCGGTCTCTTCCAGATTTGCGATAAACAGCGTTTCCAGAAGCGCAGGATCATCAAACAGCGTCACCTCGCTGAATAGATCACCGCTCAAACGCCCACCGGCTTCTTTGTAAGCGTCCACTCCGACGAACTTAACACGGCGGTCGGTGCCTTTGACGCTATCGGGTTTCAGCAGGTTTTTGATTTGGTGGTCGGAATAGTGACTACGCCCGCGAACCTGTCCCAGCACTTCAAGGCTTCGGTCCTCGTCATCGCTGATGGTGAAACATGCGGCGGAGCTCAGGCTGATTTCACCAGCACCGAGGGCATCCAGTACCGCCTCGGGCAGTCCAGACAGGGCAAGGCGGCGATAAACATGTTTCTCAGTCACGGCAAAGGCGCGGGCGATGGTGGAAACCGATGCCCCTCCGGTCTCCATTTTGCCATAGGCGCGGATCTCATCGACGGGTTCCAGATCCTTGCGGGCGATGTTTTCTGTGTGTGCCCAAATCTCGGCGGTGGCGCGATCAGGAGCGATATTCACAAGCGGGTTCGCCAGCTCGGGCTTGGTTGCCGACATATCGGGATGCTGCTCGGAAAGATACTGCAGGGCGCGGAGGCGGCGACCACCTGCAACAATTTCAGCACCGCCGTTCCCATCAGACAGGCCGGAAAGGTTCTGGATCAAGCCAGCGGTCCAGATGCTTTCCGCCAGTTCGATAATGTCGGCCTCTGGTACGTTCTGACGCGGATTCATTGGCGACAGGATCAGGGATGTGAGCGGGAAACGAGCCTCTGCTGCGATGATTTCGGTCTGTTTGGTCATGGGTCTTATCCTTGTAACGTGGTGAAGTATCGTGTTATTGGTGCCCCAGCCCTGATGGGCTGAGGCGTTGGGCTTAGATTGCCCCTTGCTGCATCAGGAAGCGGCGGCCGATCCCAAATTGATCGCCCTTCCTGACAAGCGCCCATGCCTCTGCAATGCGGCGCATTTTCGTTTCATCACTCATTTTCTCACCCCCTTTCGGTGTGCTGGAGTTGTCGGGAGAGGCGTTGACCGCCCCTCCCTTTGGGCCTGCTCGACAGGCCAGCATCGGCGCGGGGCAGGGAGGATACCCCGCAACCGAACTCAGTATTCTGAGGGGAGAAGGAGGGTCAGAACGCGGCGCGTCTTGGTGGGGTCAGCGCAGTCATCGGACCCGTAGCCGTAGCTCGTATCGTAGAGGTCGATTTTCCAGTACAGGGGCACCTCTTCACCATCGTTCAATACCTTGATGACCCCAAAATCTCGGGTTCCGTATGGGTCGTTTTCTTCGGTGAACTCGTCAAATGCGATCACTGAAACACCGATAGCGTTCAGGGCTTCGGGAGACAGCGCCGCGGCACCCTGGGTCATGACGATCTGCCCCGGAACTGATGGGTCCATCGCCCAGCTGGTGCGGAACAGGTCGTTTTGCTCTGCGATCAGTGCGTTGCGTGCTGCTTCGATTGCCGCCTCTGTGTTTTCGATATTTTGAATTTCAGCCATTTTGGCCTCCTTTGTGGTGACGCGGTGGGGGCTTGGTGCCTTCCTTCCGCAGTTGGGCTTGGCCTCGCCAATCTGATTTGACGAAAACCATGTTTTCGGCGGAACAGAGTGGAGAGGGCGAAGCCCGACCCACGGCCCTGCAGCGGATGTTGAACGTCAGACGAAATTGACCTAGGCGTCATAAACTGACCCAATCCACTGTTTTTGCCGTGTGGCTTGTTTCGTTGATCTGACCTTCCTTTTGGAAAATCAGGGCTGATTTGCAGGTTCAGTCGGCGAAGCCGCCTGTTCCTGCCAATCTGCCACGTGGCGAACGCGGGAGGGGGCGAGGCAATGCTATTCGACCGGGTTGGTGCGGCCCGCAGGCGCAGCCGAGGACACGGCCCGGTCTAATCGGATTGCCCGAGGGGGAGGGCAGCGCCCTCTCCCTGACGGCCAGGGGCGTTTGGCTCGTCCAAATCCCGCTGGCCCACAAAACAGAAGCGGCGGGGCCACCAGCCCCGCCTCCGTGTTGCGGTCATACAATATTGAAAACTGAGTTCACAGGTTTGGGACTGAACCGCTAGTGCTGATACCCGCATCGATGACCGTATCCAGCCCGAATACGACATGCATACAAGGTGTAGCGATACCTTTGCTGCAAGCGCGAACGATCTCCTGAGAGCGGACCTTCAAACAGCTCCGATGACCAGGGCGATGCCGCGCTCAGCTCAGAGGTCAGCAAAGCGCAGAGAGCAGACTTTGCAAAGCCTCAGGATCTGCCACCTGGGCAACGGTCCCATGCTGCACGAGCAATGGAGGGAACAGACCTTCGCTGCAGATGCAGCCACCAACCACTGTCGAACGGAAGGGAAGCGGACAAATGTGCCTTTCGATGGAGCACGTCGCTACGCGACTGGGTTATGGTGCCCCCAAGCCGGTGATCGAGGGCCGCTATAAGGCTGTAGATCAACACAGAACTGATAGGTCAACTTACCGTCCATCTCGAAGACGACATGCTTGGTTGCGAACACAAGATAGCGGATCGGCGCTTCTGAGGAGCCTATTTTTCCAACGCCATCAAGGCGGTCCCAGCCATGATCGTCAAAGCGCTCACCAACGTGCAGCGGCATGAAGGGCCGCTCAGATTGAAATACTGCGACGGGTTTATGCTCACCAGAAATGTCGCAAAGAACGAGTTCATAAATGTCGGGCATCGGGTCGATTTCTTTCTTCCAAATTTCGCAAGAGCCTAACCCGATGCTGGCCTTGTGACGAGCAGAAAGGGCTCACTGCCGACCAGCGGCGGCGCGGCACCGGGTTGCTGGGATACCGCACCTGGTCTCCGCCGCCAGATGACGCCAGCCAGCCCAAATCACGACATTCGCACAAGGCGCAGCGATAGGTCTGCTGCAGTCGCAAAAGCCCGTGGCCCATTTACCGAATGCCGACATTCGCAAAGCCTTGTCGACTTCCGCTTGTGCTGCGACCTGCACCAAGGTCAAACCCGGTCGCAATGAATAGGATCGCTGCGGGGAGATCAGGGTGCTCTAAAGCCTCCGCGTTGAGCGTGAGGTCACAAGCTGATGAAATATAATGCTTTTGTGTCTAGGCGCACCAGTCGGGTGTTACCTGATGTTACCTGATGTTACCTTTTCTTATTGTTTTCTTAAGTTCGCTACTCTACATCATGAAACAGATATGACTGGCGCCTCTGCACTTGGGTTCGCCCTTGGACATGCGTCAGTCCTCATTCCCTCCACAGATTCCAGTCCTCCCAGCCCGCGATCACGCCCATGTCTTTCAGCGTTACAGCTCCGTTTGCGGGCAGTGGAAAGTTTTGCAGATGTTCGCGCAAACGGAGATGCCATTTCGACTGCGGACAGAGCTGTTTCAGGAAAAAACGCATCAAGCAGAAGTAGCGGAAAATCTGATACTGATCTGTCTGTGAAATCTCCAAGAGCTGAGCCGGAACGCTAGCATGATCTTTGATATGGCTGTTCCAAAGTCGTTCATGGTGAGCAGCAGCGTTGCGTACCTGGGAAAAGGATCGCATCCACTGGATCAAAAACTTACCGTTGGAAATTCCGTACTTACCCGCGATCTTGGTCTGGATGTCCATCGGCAGCATCTCAAAGAGATGTGACAGCGCGCCAAAATCCAGGATTTGCACGGCTACCCAAATCGGCAGTTCACCATAGGCTTGTTTGTTGTGTTTCACGAATGCGGATTTGCCAGACCGCTTTTCAAAGTCGCGATAGCGCTCTTCCCATCTTGCGTAGCGCCCGTTTTTCACGAACTTTTGTTGCAGCAGATCAGGCTTGAGGTGAGCGCAAGGATCGCGGCGGCCGAAGAGGTAGGCCATATCCACCTGCAAGGCGATCTCTATTCGTTCCAGGGCGTCCAGCGCCTGAAGGCGCAGCTTTTTGTCAAAGACGTAGAGATCCACAGCCTCTGACATGTGCGTATCAGCGATAAACTGGTCCGAGATTGTTTCATCGTCATTCACTTGCTTGAACGGATACCAATACCCGCTCAACCGATAATAACCGAACCGCTCAAGCGCCTTTTTGGCCCGAACTGGTTCGCTTATGGCCATGCCTCGAGATCTGAGCAGAGCAAGCTGATCATCGATGGATTTCCAATCTTTCATCTAACTCCTCACATAATTTTTGGGAAAGTTCATTCGTGGGGCTGCTCTTGCATCACTAGATCAATCTTAAAGTTGACCAATCTCTTCACCCGTTGCGAATTAGCGGCCTCGGCGCGTCGATTTTCGCATACGCCGTCGCGGGCCAAGTCCAAACTCATGAAGCTTGTCCTGCAGCAAAGCCTTGAGCCTTAGTTGCCAGCCTTCGGAATGCGTCACGCGATCAAAATGCGCATCACTATCGCGTAAAAGGTCTAGTCGCGACCTTTTTGAAACCTCTTCCCAGTTTTCATACAGGAGGTAGATGGCGTTGCCATATTTCAGGTTTTCAAACACTACAAAATTATCAGAAAATTTGGCACCAAAATAGGAGCCAAACCCACCCTGGCCACGAACATAGGCTTCGGGCTTGAAGTTTTCAAAAAACAGAATGCGATCTTGTACATGACGTTCAAAGTCAACTTGATTCTGTGCGAGGTCATGTCCCTTCAGCTGGGCAATGACCTCTTCCACAGTCCCACTCGGAAAAATTTTCCACTCAAGAGTGATTGTCTCGAGAAAGTCGGAGTGAGTTGCGCTGCTGGCAAAAACATTTGCTACGCCAGTGTTCTCTTGCAGAACATTGATGGACCAGAGGAGCATAAGGTCAAATTCAGGCATCACCCGTGACAGGATAGGACTGATCTCAAACTTTACGACGACCTTGTCGTCACCACGATCATCAAGAATTTCAGGTACAATCGTCATCCCTTGAGGTTCGAATATCTGATGCTGATATACTTCCCTAGTACGTGACCGCATAGACCAACCATTTCGAGCGCCATCGCCAAAGTTTGGGGCTTCAAACGTCCAGGTCTTGTGAACTTTAGGCCAATCCTCACGCTTATTGTCCCAACCGAGGGCGTTTCGATCTGACCATTTCCCAGTTCCCACAAGCGGAATAGAAGGTTCATCAATGACAAGCGCGTCATTCTCGCAACGGAGACCAACGTGCGCATAGAGCCCATCACCGATTTCTTTTCTTGAAATGATCTTTGTCGCAGCGACTTTCACGAAGTCAGACTCAATGTTGTCTAGGTTGGATTGAAAATTCGACGGCAGTTTACGAAAGCTGGACTTCCAAGGAAATTTTTTCATCACTACGAACCTTACTAGGAGTTGTGGTGGAATAGAGAACAAACAAAGGGTTAAGTAAAGCGTCCGCTTCAAGCTAGTCTAACGCCTAAGCGCGCAGGATGCGACTGACAGAAAAAGGCTGCGTGAGTGAGGCACCCCACCTCGCGCGATGCTTAAACACTTGGCCCTTGTGCCGAGCAGCCGCATGACGTCGGAGAAACCTGCACCATAGCAGCCTTTCTACCCGAGATTCCGCCGCGGCGCCCACCAATGACCGGTCCTCACATGGCAACGCAGCGTATTTAGGCTGTGTTCCATGGGCGAAAGCCAGACTTTGCAAAGGTCGCTATCTGCGCTTTGCTGACATCTGAGCTGAGCGCGGCATCGCCCTGGTCATCGGAGCTGTTTGAAGGTCCGCTCTCAGGAGATCGTTCGCGCTTGCAGCAAAGGTATCGCTGCACCTTGCATGCATGTCGTATTCGGGCTGGATACGGTCATTGATGCGGGTATCAGCACTAGCGGTTCAGTCCCAAACCTGTGAACTCAGTTTTCAATATTGTATGACCGCAACACGGAGGCGGGGCTGGTGGCCCCGCCGCTTCTGTTTTGTGGGCCAGCGGGATTTGGACGAGCCAAACGCCCCTGGCCGTCAGGGAGAGGGTGCTACCCTCCCCCTCGGGCAATTCTATTAGACCGGGCCGTGTCCTCGGCTGCGCCTGCGGGCCGCACCAACCCGGTCGAATAGCATTGCCTCGCCCCCTCCTGCGTTCGCCACGTGGCTGATTTTCCAAAAGGAAGGTCAGATCAACGAAACAAGCCACACGGCAAAAACAGTGGATTGGGTCAGTTTATGACGCCTAGGTCAATTTCGTCTGACGTTCAACAAGTGTGGGACGTCGAACACCTTTGACTCAATCAACGGCCAAAACCTGAGGGAACGGTAGGGCTGCGTCTTCCAATTCTGACCCAAACGTCAAGCATTTCTGACCCAGAAGACTGCGTATATCGATAAGCTCGTTTACCTGCGCCAGAAACTAGCGGCCCAGAGCCGCCTTCTACCTACCACGCCGCTTCCGCGCCGCAGCTTCACCAAACCGGCCGTTCGTCTATGGCGCAGCATTTTCGGAGGACGAAGGTCGGTGAAGCGGGACAAAGCCGCCACAAGCTCAACGGCCGCTTTGGAAAACGGCTGACTGCGCTGATTTACAAGGCCTAGGGTTATTAAATCGCTCATAACTCGACATCTTGTAGTATCAGTTACTTTGCGCGCTTCCCAAAGCTTGTTGCGCCCCTTAGTGTGTTGAAAAAAATTTTGGAGAAGCCTGTAATGTCGAAAATTAAGGACATTGAGATTGCGAAGGAAAATTCCTTGAGGGATTTTGAAGCCGCTCGACCTCTCTACCAGAAACTAGTAGACGAGATAATTTTTGCTCTTGAGCAATACCTCGACGCTGATGGGGTTGAGTATTCAGAAATTGTTGGTCGAGTTAAGACGCTGGACAGCTTCGCCGATAAAATCGACCGCAAGCTCTACTCTAGTCCCATGAGCGACACTGTCGATCTAGCAGGTGTTCGGGTAGTTTGTTTGTTTGAGCAGGATTTGGAAAGAGTTGCAGGAATTGTGGCAAGCAATATGTCGATCATTGAATCAGAGGACAAATCTGAGATGCTTGGGGACAGCCTGATGGGTTATCAGGGAAGGCACCTGAGTGTCACTCTGGGCAAAGGTTTCCAAGGTCCAAGATATAGCCAGCTTGGTGATCTAAGCTGCGAGATACAAATAAGAACCGTACTGCAAGATGCTTGGTCCAAGATCAGTCACAAACTTGTCTATAAAAATGAGGCGTCCGTCCCCCGTCCACTCAGGCGCAGCCTAAACAACGTATCTTCATTGATGGAGATTGCACAGTCAGTTTTCGACAATGTAAAATCGGAACAGCTCGAATACCTTGAAGATTTGCAGGATGCTGTTCAACGCGATGACGGTGTTTTGGGTCAACCTGTCGATCACCATACACTGAAGTTATATTCTGAAGAGCGGTTTCCAGGGGTGCCCGTTTCTGAAGCTTGGCAGGATGTTCTTATCAACGACTTGGATAGCTCTCGGTACAAAACCATCAAAGACATCAACGCCGTCGTTGAACGCGCGGAAAAGGCTGTTCAGGAATTTGCGTCGGATAGGCCGGAGATTTTTAGGTACAGCACCGATTTTTTAACCAAGAGCTTGGGGTTGTTGGACGAGGACTTTCGGCGACGACACATGTTTAGTGCTTCGACAGTTGCGCGCCTCGAGCAACTGCACGAGAAATACAAAGTCGAAACAAAGATAAGCAAGCAAGCTTCTTAATTTTTGGACGATCGGCGCAAATTGGACGTTAGCTGCGCTATGACAAATTGGCAAAAATGGGCTCCAAGCCGACTTGCGGCGGTGCGGCTGCAAGGGTGCAGCGGATCCGCACCACATTCAAGCTGCCAGATGACGCCAGCAGCCCAATCACGACATTCATGCAGGGTGCAGCGAAGGCGCTGCTGCGAGCGCGAGCGCTTTCCCGAAAGCCGCCGTTCAGCAGGCGGTGGCGGCCCTGGCTGATGCTGCGATCAGCTCCAGAGGCAGCGAAGCGCAGGAAGCCGCCGCTGCAAAGTTGCAAACCGTCTTCGCCCTTCGGAACCTGATCGGCCCATTCCTGCCGTTGGCCGATACCTAGCAATGCTGCGATGCGGCCCGTCGAACCTGCGATTCGCTGCGACTGCCAAAAACAAGAGGGACGCGGATTCACAGTTCGCGGGACGGAGCTGCCGTTCTATTAGCCCGCTTTTGACTTTAGCCATTTGCGTATGCGGCTTCTGGCATTCTCATATGGCGATGAAGAATTGAACTGAATCATTCGACCCTTGGTCCACTTCCCGTGCCAGGCTGACCCATACAACTCATCATCGGTTCGCTTAGAGATTTCTGATACCAGCTGGTCCTTGGCGACAGTGAGCCTTTTGCGATTTTCAGCAAAACTGCTCGCTGAATAGTCTCGATAGAATTTCTGAGCGAGCGCACCAAGCTCGTTCCATTTGTAGCCAACATCAGGAAATTCAATGTCTTTTCCTTGGGCGTCTTGATCTAACCACTTCAGAACAAGTTCATTCCAGCCGATGAGATATGACACGAGATTATTGACGCTCATGCCCGTACCCTTCGCATGTCCATCCATGCTTTTTTCGTCAGCTATGTCCGTGGGAACAGCATCCAATGCGGCTTCAAGTTTGACGTAACGCTCGTTGATTGCAGAGATCAGCTCGTCTTTTGTCGTTGGTATGGCCATGCGGTGAGGCTACTAAGAATAGCTTGGAAGAAAAAGCCGCATCGTTGGTAGGTATGGGCTCTCACCCGCCGTTCGCCTCGCCAGCACACCAAACTGGCACTGAGACCGGAGGTCAAGGTCAGCTGAGCGGACGAAGCGGAACTCCGCTTGCCAGATCGCTTGCCGTTGCGACCAGATTGCCATTCTCGGTGCACGAGAATACTGCCCCGACAAATTATCATCGATGAGGCCTTCATGTCCCTCAAGACATTTCTCCGCTCTGCCGCCGTCTTTACCGCGTTCGTGCACCCCGCCACCGCCGCCGACCTGATGTCCTTCTGGGACAGCCCTGCAAAGGGCGGCAATGTCTTCAATGCGGCGCCCAAAGACGAAGCATACTTTCAGGCATTGGCGGATACCGGCGCAGCCTGGGTGCGGCTGACCTTCAGCAAGTGGGAAGGCCAGGAACGCGATTTTCTGATCGGCGATGCGGACGATTATGACGGCCTCATCCCCGAAGATCTCGCAGTGCTACGCGCTGAACTTGACGCCGCCCATGCGGTCGGCCTGAAGGTGGTCATTGCCCCGCTCACCCTGCCGGGTGGTCGCTGGTCGCAGCAGAATGGCGGCGAGTTCGACGACCGGCTGTGGGAGGATACGGCCTATCAGGACCAGGCGGCGCAGTTCTGGGCCGACCTCGCGGCAGCGTTGAAAGATCACCCGGCAGTCGCGGCCTACAATATCCTGAACGAACCCGCCCCGGAAAAGATGGCAGGCGGTGTGGAGAACGGTTCCGACCAGACGTTGCACGATTGGCAGAATGCACAGGCCGGGGGCACTCGCGACCTGACAGCCTTCTATGACAAGGTCATTGCCGAAATTCGCGAAGTAGATTTGCTGACGCCAGTCATGGTGGATGGCGGCTGGTTCGCCAATCCGCGCTCGCTGGCGGCGTGGCCAAGGGCGCTGTCGGACGACCGGGTGCTCTATGCCTTCCACATGTACGAACCTTATGCCGCTACCAGCGCACCAAACATGAAACGCGATGTGCCTCTCCGCTATCCGGGGGTAGTTACAGAATATGCCGGTGGCGAGGAGAGCTGGAACCGGCAGACTGTTGCCTCCCATATCGGCGCTGCCTTCAACTGGGCAGAAAAACAGGGGCGACCGCCTACACGTGTTGTCGCCGCCGAGTTCGGCTGCATGCGACTTTGGGCCGATTGTAGCAAGTACCTTACCGATGTGATGGACGCTGTCGAGGAACGCGGAGGTCATTGGGCCTTTTACTCTTTCCGCGAGGATGAATGGGAAGGCATGGACTACGAACTTCCCACCAGCGTGGCACCGGGCCAGTTCTACTGGCTGACCGAAGAAGGAAAGGGCGCAAACCTTCCACGCGACGGGGAGCTTATGGACCTGTTGCGGGATCGCATGCGGTCATGAAGTGAACTTCTGCTCTGGGCTCAGAGCCGCCTTGCGGCGATGCGGCACCCAGATCTTGGCATGGCAGATGCTTGCGCCGGCTACTAGATGCCTCCAGTCAGCCCATCACGACATTCATACAGGGTGCAATGAAGGCGCTGCTGCGAGCGCGAGAGCTTTCCCGAAAGCCGCCGTTCAGCAGACGGTGGCGGCCCTAGCTGATGCTGCGGTCAGCTCCAAGGGCAGCAAAGCGCAGGTAGCGACATTTGCAAAGTCTCAGGATCTGCCACCTGGGCAACGGTCTCATGCTGCACGAGCAATGGAGGGAACAGACCTTCTCTGCAGATGCAGCCACCAACCACGGTCGAACGGAAGGGAAGCGGACGAAGCCATCTTTCGCCGCGTGACAGAAGTCTTTAGCCGTCTGAAGTTCTACGCAGCGGGGCGAAGTGGGCGTTCACAGCATTTGCAGATCGATGGGCACTTCATAGATTCCCCTCGCCGCGAGCACGGGTAGCAAGTATGATACCGGGCGTATGTTCGTGAGTCCCCATGCCAGCCAGCCGTCTTCGTAGTAGCTGGCGCAAGCCGCTGCGATGTCTGTGCTGCAGAAGGGCCTCACAGAAGCAACCCTCACGATGGCAACCGCTTTCCCATCTTGATCCACTTCGCCGTCCATGTGCAGAAAACGAGAATTTTCAACGATCAGGAGATCTTCGTCAGGCTGAAGATCTGGAAACCATCGCCGAACCTCTAGTGTTTTTTCGCCACGCGCAATTCTGGCTCCACTGGGGGCAACAATGGATAGGGCTTTCATACGTTTAGCCTTCAACTGATCTCAATGCCGGAGCTTTTACCTGCAATGCAAATGTCGAGCAATGACCGCAAAGGTCTCGACTGCCGACTTGCGGCGGCGCGGCGCCGAGTTGCAGGGATACCGCACCTCGTGCCCGGTGCCAGATGACATCAGGCCAGCCCAAACGCGACATTTATGCAAGGGGCAGCGGGGGCATTGCTGCAGTCGCGACAGATTTCCCGAAAGCCGCCGTTCAGCAAGCGGTGGCGGCCCTGGCTGATGCTGCGGTCAGCACCTGGGGCAGCGAAGCGCAGATAGCGCCCTTTGCAAACTTGGCAGATCTGGCGACATGGCGAGCGGTGCATGCCGCAATCGCACGACTAAGAGCTGACCTTCGCCGCACATGCAGCTGCCAACCACTTTCGAACGGTGGGGACGCGGACTGAGCGCTCTTTCGCTGCAATTGCGCCAAGGCCCGCATCTCCTCGGCCATAGTCTTCATATCGGTGATGAAGCTGGCATCCATCCCGCCATACTTGGCCCACGATTTGTACAGCGTGGCGCTGCTCATGCCGTGCTCTCGGCACAGCTCGGCTGCAGGCAGACCGCCCTCCATCTGGCGCAGCGCGCCTATCATCTGGGCTCCTGTGATACGGGTCTTCTTCATCGGAATTCCCTCGTTCATCCTGCCGAGAAAATTCTACCTCCGCACCCCCTTAAGATTGAGGGATTACCAGAGCATCTTCGCCAGACGATCACATACGTGGCAACCACTCATGCCAACGTGCGAAAAGTCCTGCCAAAGCAGTGCACTCCTTGAACGCCGTTAACCCCAAGTTTACAACCCATCTGTACCCGTTTGAATACACTAAGGTTTTAGGTGATGAATGCGTCAGAATCTTTCCGTTCGAAGTATGTTGCTCACCTTAGCAAATGTAGTGCTGGCTGCTTTGGTCACGACACCCGCGTCCAAGGCAGAAAACCTTAAAGTCACCTACGGTGACTTTCACCCATATAGCTTCACGAATGCGGCGGGAGAAGCTGAGGGCTTCGCGGTCGATGTGGTGCGCCATGTTCTGAAGGCCGCAGGACATGAAACTGAGTTCGTTTATTCAGTTAACCCCGCCAGAACTCTGGAAATGCTTGAAGCAGGTGAAGCAGATCTAACAACCTTCTTGGCGACAACACCCGACCGACTGGAGCGCGCTCTTGCCACCCGCCATATTGGCAATTTTGAACTAGCCGCTTTCATCCTTAGAGGTAGTGACGCTTCTGAAAACTTCGACTTGGCTGGCAGGCGAGTTGGAGTGGTCAAGGGCAGTGCGGGTATCACAGCAGCCAAAATGATCCCATTCGTAGAGATTGTAGAGTACCAAGAGACTGACGATCTGATCGTTCCACTATTGGTAGGTGAAATCGATGCGGTAGTGTCCGCTAAGGCAGCTTTCACTGCAAGGTTACGCCGCGCGAAGGCTTCGGATCTTGCAGTCCCGCTGTCCCCCAGCTTGGTGTCCATGCCCTACGGTCTTCTTGTTTCGAATGCGCGCCCCGATCTGGTTTCGGTGCTTGACGAAGCTTTGCTGAATGCTCTTCCTCCCAAGAGGGTCGCATCGCTGCGCGAGAAATGGTTCGGTCGAGAAACCTACCTGTACGAAAAAGCGGGCTTTTGGTTTGCACTTGTAGCGGCGGTGTTCTGCGGTTCAATCATAGGATTTATGTCTTGGAGGATCTATCAATATCGGCGAGAGGCGGCGCGCATCTTGAAAGCCAACAAAGCAAATGACCTCCTTATTCGCGCCTTGGATGAAATAAATGGCGCAATCGTCATCTATGACAAAGATATGCGCGCGATTCACCGAAACGCTGGATTTGCACGAGCGTTCCCTAGTCTCGTGCATGAGGCGGATTCAGGCGCAACGATGAGCGAGTTGATCTCGCACTCGTACCAAACCGAACTGGCGACACTCGCGTCCCACGGTAAATCTATTGCGGAATTCGTCGAGGAGATAATAAGCGCAGTTGAGCAAGGAAATGACAACTGGCGAACGGTTAAGGCAAACAACGGATTGGTATATGAAGCGCGCGACTTCCCTTTAGGCGATGAATATTTCGCATCGATCCGTGTTGACGTGACTGCGCAGGCAACCTTGCAAGACACAATTCGTGAACAAGCACAAGTACTTCAGTACTCCAACGAGCAGCTGGAAACCTTTGCATCAATCGCGGCACATGACCTCAGAAGCCCGCTTTCACGGATCTATCCACTTGTTGATTTCGTACAAGAGGACCTTTCTGAAGCTGGCATTCGTGTTCCCGACCAGGTCGGTGAATACCTAGATCTAATCCGGGAAGAAGCAGTGTTAATGAAGGATCTCGTGGATGATCTGCTCTTGTATGCTTCCACCGGAGCGCAAGATGGGCAACGTCAATTGATTGACCCAGTTGAGAGGCTGGAGCGAGTGCTGGAGGTTCTCCGTCCGCCTGAAGCATTTGTGATCGCCAAGCCCACCGCGATGCCCGCCATAAACGTTGATCCCATCGCGTTCGAAGCAGTGATGAGGAATCTGGTCGGGAATGCGATCAAGCATCACGGTAACACAAATGGAACTATCGAGATCACCGCGGCAGAAGACAGCGGATCAGTATACATCCACGTCACTGATGACGGGGTTGGCATTCCTGAAGAATATCAATCGGTTATTTTTGAACCATTCCAAAGGCTCTCGACGAAAAATGCGGGAAGTGGCTTAGGTTTGGCCTTCATCAAGAAAACTGTTGAAAATTGGGGCGGCCACGTTGGCCTCTCCTCATCGATGGGTCTTGGAAGCCGGTTTACAGTAAGCATTCCTAAGGAAAATTCTGATGAAAACCGGTTGGCATCATAGAATTGCGGCGGCAGCAAAAGTCAAATCATGAGCGTATTGCTTGTATTTATGATCTTTTCTTCACCAACTCAAAAATCCGATTGCAACGCACCCGATACTCATTTGATGCATATCGAGCAAAGTTCTTCGCCAACGCATTGAATTCCGCAGCTTGTTGGTCGTTCAGCGCATACTCAGCAAGCTGTCGGGATAGTTCATTCTGGGTGTCTTCATCAGAAGTACTATTGTCTTGACCTGCTCCCCTGAAAAGTCCGCGGTTTGAAGTTAGCCTGTTCTCCAAACGAGGAGACAGACAATGCGGAAAAGCCGTTTCAGCGAAGAGCAGATCATTGGCATTCTGAAGGAGCACCAAGCCGGCATGGGTGCCAAGGAGCTGTGCCGGAAGCACGGCATCAGCGATGGCACGTTTTACATCTATGGATGTCTCTCCCTTTGCAAGATTTTCGCTGATCTGTTCCACCGCCAGGTCCCAGGTTGCAAACATCTATCCGGCGTCACCCTTCGATGGTGCGCCCAAATGGGAATTCCGCGTGGTGAGCCTCAACAAATGGTCGGCCTCAGCAGGCCATTATAAAAGCCAGGTTCCTCACACACCGGAGTTTGCCGGTCGGTTCATTTCATTGATCTTCTTGCAATCCTTGTTGCGCGCTTAAGCGTGGGCGCGGAACTCTTCGTTTCTGTTCAGCATGGCCCAGATGATCCGGGCGTTTTTGTTGGCCACGGCGACGATAGCGCGGTTCATACCGCGTCGTTCGCGAAGGCTGTTGACCCATTGACTGAAGGGGTCCGTCTTTCGCTGCGCTACACAGACTACTGATCGGGCACCATGGATCAGAAGGGTTCGGAGATGTCTGTCTCCGCGTTTGCTGATCCCCATGAGTAGCCTCTTGTCGCCGCTTGAGTGCTGCCGTGGAACCAGCCCCATCCATGCGGCCAGATGTCGGCCGTTCTTGAACTCACGGCCATCGCCCACGGCTGCGACAACAGCGGTCGCTGTCTTTGGGCCGACACCGCAGATGCGTGCGATCCGGCGGCAATCCTCATTGGACTTGAACACTGCATCAATGCGGCGGTCGAAGGTTGTGATCTGAGCATCAATCTGTCCCAAGAAGTCGAACAAGTCGCCAATGATCTCTCGGCTCATTGCGCTCAGCCCGTTCGTCTGGTTCTCAAGTATCTCTGGGATGGCCCGCCGTGCCCGTCCGATCGATAAAGCGATAGGTATGCCGCGGTCCAACAGCAGGCCCCGCATTTGGCTCACGAGTGCGGTCCTGTGATTGACGAGGCGGCGGCGCGCCCGATGCAGGGCCTGAATATCCTGTTGTTCTTCTGATTTGGTCGGCACGAACTTCATGTTCGGAAGCATCAAGGCGGTACAGATGGCCTCGGCATCGTTCTGATCGTTCTTTTGATGCTTGACGAAGGGCTTGACATACTGCGGCGCGATCACCTTGACCGTATGGCCAAGCGCCTCGAACTGCCTCTGCCAATAAAATGCCCCTGTGCAGGCTTCGACACCAATGACACAGGGCTCCAGTTCAGCAATCTCGGCGAGTAATCCTTCTCGGCGGAGGCGGCGTTTCAATACGGCCTGTCCGTTAGCGTCGACTCCATGCAACTGGAACACGTTCTTGGCCAAATCAATTCCAATGAATGCGACTGTCATATCTCTCTCCATTCTACTGCGTCACACCCGCAGCGTTGCTGATTGCGGGAGAGACATCCATCCCATTAAGTGGCGCTCGAAGTATGGCGGCATGGAAGTGTCGGAGGCCAAACGGCTGAAGGCGCTGGAGGTTGAGAATGCAAAGCTGAAAAAGATGCTGGCAGAGCAGATGCTCGATGTCGCCACGCTGAAGGAGATGCTGGGAAAAAACTTCTGAAGCCCGGTGCAAGGCGGAAAGCCGTGGACTGGGCCATGACAGAGAAGAGCTACAACCAGCGGCGGGCCTGCGCCCTGGCCGGGATCGATCCGCGCGTCTATCGGCGCGGATCAACCAGACCTGCGGACACCGAGCTGCGAGAGAGGCTGAAGGAACTGTCGAGCGAACGGCGGCGCTTCGGCTATCGTCGACTGCACCTGCTTCTTGGCCGCGAGGGCTGGAAGGTGAACTGGAAGAAGCTTTACCGGATCTATCGTGAAGAGGGGCTGACTGTGCGCAAGCGCGGCGGCCGCAAACGCGCGATTGGAACGAGGGCGCCCATGGCGATCCCGCAAGGACCCAACCAGCGATGGTCCTTGGACTTCGTCTCAGACAGCCTCTCGGACGGTCGCCGCTTCCGTGTGCTTTGCGTCATCGACGACTTCAGCCGGGAATGCCTGGCAACGGTCGTGGACACTTCCCTGTCCGGGCAGCGCGTTGGTCGTGAGCTCGACAACATCGCCCGGGTGCGTGGCTATCCCTGCATGGTGGTCAGCGACAACGGAACGGAGCTGACATCGAACGCCATCCTGAGATGGCAGGAGGGCCGGAAGGTCGAGTGGCACTACATCGCACCAGGCAAACCCATGCAGAACGGCTTCGTGGAAAGCTTCAACGGCCGTCTGCGCGACGAGTGCCTCAACGAGCATTTGTTCGCCAACTTGCGCCACGCCCGGGATCTGATCTCTGCTTGGCGCGACGACTACAATCACCACCGCCCACACATGAGCCTCGACGGGCTTACACCGTGGGAGTATCACCAACGGTCAATAGTGGACCAAAAACTGAACAGAGCGAACTAAAGAACGCGGACTCCACGGGGAGCAGGTCACTGATCTTCGATTGGAACTTTCTCCTCTTCAAGTTCTCCACCCTCACGAACTCCGTAGATATCGGCCGAAATGGGGTCTGTTCCGGCTGGGTGGTCATACCGACATCCTCCCAAAGAAGGACATCAGTATCTGAAGCGCTCAGCGCATCTGCCGCAGGAGATCAAGGATATTGGCTGGAAAGCTCAGACGCGGCTTTGCAAACGGTATCGCGACCTGAGCCGGACAGGCAAATCGCAGCCCAGAGTGTTGGCCGCAATCGCCCGGGAACTGGCTGGGTTCATTTGGGATATCGCGCGAAAGACACCACTCACAGCTTGAACGCCAACTCAGACTGCCTGTGCAGCACGCTGGAGATGGCGGCCATGGATAGGGAAATCCTCAGTCTACGCTTTGGGACAAATATCCGGTCTTAGAGAGAGGTCACCCGTATCGAATTTGGTCAGGCGGTATCCAATCCGCGGATGAGAGAATGACAACCATCGGTTCGGCCTGCCGTCTCCAGCGCCTGTACAGGCTACAGATTTTGACCATCTCGCGCCAGCGGGGTAGTCTTATCGTGCCGGGAAAATCAAAAACGCTCATGAGAGATGTCATCCTGCCCCTAGCCGGAACAGACCCCGAAATGCCACCGAACCCGACACCCTCGATGTCAAACGTCCAAGATCCTGAATGCAGTGGACCGCAGAGGGCTGGTCCAGCCCGGAGCCCTAGAAGTCTTCGTAGTAGTTGAGCGCCGCACTGCCCTCGCTGCCGTGGGCCGTCGGTTTGCTGGGCGTTGCATCACTGCTGTTGTCCGAGGTGTCCCAGCCCTCGTCAACGTCCCAGCTGTCGTCGGCATGGGCGGTTGGGGCCGGGGGGGACGTACGCGCAGTGGAGGCCACTGGTTTGCCCGCAAGCCGGAAGTTCGCCACCACGCCGCCCAGTTCGGATGCGTCGCTGTCCAGCATCTGGCAGGCCGCGGAGGCTTCTTCGACCATGGCGGCATTCTGCTGCGTCACCTGATCCAGCTGCACCATGCCTGTGTTGATCTCTTCGATACCGTTTGACTGCTCCGCCGCGCCCTCGGCAATGCCAGAAATCAGCTGCGAGATATGGTTCACCCGCTTTGTGATCGTCTCCAGCGCCTCGCCGGCCTTACCGACCAGATCGACGCCTTGATCGACCTGCTTGGAGCTTTCACCGATCAGCGCCTTGATCTCCATGGCGGCATCGGAAGACCGCTGTGCCAGACCGCGCACTTCGCTCGCGACCACGGCAAAGCCGCGCCCGGCCTCGCCCGCCCGGGCCGCCTCTACCCCGGCGTTGAGCGCCAGCAGGTTGGTCTGAAAGGCGATGTCGTCGATCACAGAAATGATCTGTTCGATCTTCTTGGAGGACTGCTCGATCTCGGTCATGGCGGTGACCGCATTCTGCACCACCTGACCGCTCACTTCGGCCTCTTGCTTGGCCTCTCCTGTGATCTGTTCGACGCTGCGCGCGCCGTCGGCTGCTGATTTGACGCTGGCGGTGATCTCTTCCAGCGCAGCGGCTGTTTCTTCCAGTGTGGCAGCCTGACTTTCGGTGCGATGCGACAGATCATCCGATGACTGATTGATCTCCGCCGCGCCGTTGCGAATGCGCTCGATCGCGGTCACCACCTGACCAAGTGTATCGTTGAGCTTGGTCACGGTCGTGTTGAAATCGGTACGCAGTTTCTCGTGCTCGCCGGAGAAAGGCGTATCTATCGTGGCCGAGAAATCCCCCTGCGACAGGCGCAGAAGACCTGTGCTGAGATTTTCCACGACGACCTCCTGCTCGCGCTGCTGTTCGGCGCGGCCCTCTTCGGCGGTGCGCGCCACGCGCAAGTCATCCTGCAGCGACAGCAGCGCCTTGCCGATGTCGCCAATCTCGTCGCCACGCTGCGCCTCGGCAACTTCGGTTGAGAGATCGCCAGCAGCCACCGTGTTCATACCCGTGGAAATATGATGCAGCGGTTGGGTGATCGAGCGCGCGATACGCCAGCCGAAAATGGACATCACCCCACATATTGCCAACCCGATCAGAGCCAGCATCCAGGCTTTCTGGCGCAATGGCGCCATGATGTCAGTGACGTCTTGTTCCACAACCAAGGCCCAGTTGGCGACGTCCAGACCGAGAGGCTGCGAATAGGCATAAACCGGATGACCCGAGATCCCGGTTGCAGCGTCCAGAAAATGGCGCTCGCCATCGAGCGCCAGCGCCACCTGTTCATTGTCCGGCAGCGCCTCGAGAACTTGGAAACCGTCTTCAAACCGAGATGTGGTCCGCGTTTTCCGGTCTGCGCCCAGAAGGTAGACCTGCGCGGTTTCGCCAAGGCCGTCGGCGTTGTTGGTGATCAGACCCAAAAGATCAACTGGCACCTGCACTGCAACCACACCAAGTGGTGTTCCATCCTGGGCCGAAACCGGGGTGGCCAGGAAGGCGGCTGCCGCTCCATTGCTGGGGGCATAGGGTTGCATATCGGCAAAGATCACCTCGCCGACCTCTGCTGCATTCGCCGCACGGAATGCGTCCGCCAGGTTGGAATTCGCATAGCTGCCATCGATCAGATTTGTGGCGTAGTCCATTTCTTTGAAAACGGAGTAGACAATGTCGCCCGCTGGGCTGATCAGAAAAGCATCATAGTAGCCCTTGGTCTCGATCAGCGTGCGAAGCCCGGTATGAAAGGTTTCATGGGCGTCATGATAGGCCGCGTCTCCGTCCGCTCGCAGTAATTTATGCTTGTCACCCACCGGGTGGCTGTTGTCCGCGATATAGGCGCGCTGCAGCGTGGTGCCCGCGTCAGGTCCCAACGCGGACCAGCTCTCTTCAAAGGCAGCAAGGGCTGAGGTTGTGGCAGGCGAGCGCGCCAGCGACACCAGATCTGCCTCTACCCCGCTCATCATTCGGCGGATTGACGCGCTTCTGTCTGCCAGCAAGGACGCCATTTGGCGCTCTGTGGTGTCTTTGGCAAACCCCCTGAACTCAAAGAGCGAAGCAGCGATCAGTAAAGCGCCGGTAACAGCACAAAAGCCTGCGAAGAAGAGGGGCAGCTTACGAGAAATCTTTATGGTGTTGGTGCGAAACATGGTGCGATCCTGTCGGAGTGGCGTAACCTGCAGGATAGAAGGCGCTGGCACCATTTAAGATTTCGCAAATATGTAGGAGGCTGCATGTCTTTTGGACACAATTTGGCTTTTGCGGCGGTTTTTTGTCCGTCGTTCCCGCCAGTGGTGGCGGCATTTCATCTCTCCCGCTTGCACAACGGGATAGATGATTCGATAGTAGCGAGAACAGTCCAACCCCGAACAAATGCCCGCCATTTGATCTTACCCGATATTCCCCAAGTGGCCTGCCGCCTTCGTTCAACTTGCGCCTAGATCGCCTTCACGCGCATAACTGGAGAGCTCGCAGTCGGTGGATTGCGGCGAAGATGGCTCGCACCATCGCACCGGTGACGGCAAAATCGGCCAGCTGGAAAGTGATGGTGCGGGCGTGACGCACGACACGCGCCCCAACCTTGATCAGCTTGAGCTGCAGTCTGGTCAACGACCAATCGGTCATGGCCTTGGGTAGCTCAATGCCGCACAAGAAGGTAGCCAGATTGGAGGTCAGCGCGTGCAGTTGCAGCCGCACCTTGTTGTCGCGGAACTCCCGGCATGATAGGCCGCGTCCAGTGGAAGGAGTGCTTGCTTTCCTTGATGTGCTGCTCGGCCGTGCCGCGCCGGTTGTAGAACCGCACTACCCAATCCGGCTCCATCGGCTGGTTGGTGACGATGAAGCCGACACGCGGGAACAGCTCGCCCAGATGCCATTCGATCTTGGCGATGGCGAGGCGCTGCTTGTACCAGGACGCCGCCTGATACTGAAAGTCCTCGTAGAGCCGTTTGACCTTTGTCTGGGAGGGTCGCCCCGCGGGCTGGGGCGGCCGATGCTCGATCTTCTCCCGCAGGATACTATTGGCGGGGAGCCGGATGGCATAGAAGTAACCAACCTCTCCCAGCCGTTCGTAAAGCACCTGGAACACATTCTTCGCCAGATCGAGCCCGACCGTGATAATCTCCGACATGACCGTCCTCCTTTGTGGATCATCGCAGACCCACCTTGGCACATTGATGCCGTCGGGGGGCGGTCACATCATCAAAGCCACTCTCAGTAAGGCCTATCTTATCAGCGTTGCAGCCAAAGCTGAAATGCCAAAACCGCAGTCATAATCAAAAAGAAACAGCAAAAACCCAGCCCAGCGGACCGCGCGGTGGACTTGAGTCCGGGCCGCATAATGGTTTGCGCCATACGGGATTTGGTCCCGCTGCGCTGAATGGCGTTCTGTACCGCCTGAATAAACCAGCCCCAGATGGCCGGTTGAGCAAAAGCAAAGGCAATTCCACCCAGCAAAACAAAACTAACTTTTGAGACTCGCGCTGCCAACTCTCTGTCGCCACCATAGAATGGAAGAATAGTCTCTCCCACAACGCCAAGCGCGATAAGAAGAACAAAAAAAATAGCGGACAGTTTCAACATATTAGGGTTTTAAGCAGCGCCATCACCGACGGCAAGTCTCGTGCTGCCCAAGAACTTCATATCATCATGGCCAAGCGCAGTAAGCTCTGCGAGTGAGGGTAAACTCGACCAGCATGTCAGGCCAGGCATCGCGATACGTCGCGTGCCATTTTTCGAGAGTTGAAACACCGCTACAGGTTGTCCCAGTCATCAAGGTTGTAGAGAAACCCGAACAACGTATCCGCGCAGCGGGCCAGACCCTGAGTGTTGTTGCCTGTCCCCCAAGGGTCACTGGCCGTTTCCCAAAGATATACGGCATTGTCCGTTGGGTCGGTGCCATTGGCCAAAAGGTTGGTGTGGCCTGCGTCTGCTGTGCCGATAAACACCATATCATGGGGAAAGCGGTCGGGAAATTCACGGCCTTTTCGAAATATCTCGAAGTTGTCGATGACAGATTGCAACGGTTGGAACGGCACCTGTAGTTCATGTTTGGTCTGTGCGCCGTCTGGCCAAGTCGCCAGAAAGTAATAGCCAAACCCATGTTCAAATTCGCCAGCCGTTTCCAACAGTTCTTTGTACTGGGTGGGCAGACGACAACCCGTCTTTTCTAACAGCTTTTCGAAATGCGCCTTGTTCCAAAACAGGGTGGCAGGCGCATAATCGGGGTCCTTTTTGAAGCGGGACAAAGCCATATTGAGCGTGATTTCCATGTGATCGCCTTAATTTAGTGGCCTTCGGGCTATACTTGCACCACCAAAGTGCGGAACGCCACCGTTGCGAACGCGGGCCGACTGACGGGCTTGTTGGCAATCGCCATCCCAATGGGAAGACCAGAACCAGATGGCGCCCATGTCCGCAAGGTCAATGGACAAATCAAGGTGTCACCACCTAAAATCACCGTTGTCATATCAATCAGACAAGTCGCCGTATCTTGTCACGGCGGGCCTGTTCTGCGAGACCAAAGTCACCGGTTTCAGCGTTGGTAGAGCGGTCCCCGCGCATCGGTAGTTCGACGCAACCTTTCGCTGCGTTGGAAACTGGCCAGTTTGAAGCGGTCAATAGCAAGACAACCGAAGCCCTTGACAACTCAGCTGCCAATAAGGTCGCGTTCAACTTTTTCAGTCCGGATCGTTTTTTGGGTCATAAATACGCTGGCTTTGATCGCTACAACACATTGGGGAAACTAGATGCAGCAACGGCGCCTTTGGCAGATGGCCCTTTCACTCTTCCTCTTGGAACCCAGTACGATACATGCGCAAAATCCCAGCTCCTTGGAAAAATCCACTATCGAACGCCTTGAAACCGCTACAGATTGGCTGGTGCGCAACGGTGCGTTTGTCCTGGATATGCGCGGCAGGAACTTCCTGAAATCCAAGCTGACCGAACAGGGGCCGGTTCTGTTGTGGATTACCGCGCAGGTGGACCAAAGACACAATCTGAACCGCCCCGGGTTTGCCGGAGGCTTCAACTCCTGAGTAGGATGAAGCCACAATGAGCAAGACAACAAATAAATATTCTCCTGAGGTCCGCGAGCGTGCGGTGCGGCTGGTGCTGGACAACCAGGGCCAGCATAGTTCCCGCTGGCAGGCGATCACGTCGATATCCGCGAAGATCGGCTGTTCGGCGCACACGTTGAATGAGTGGGTCAAGAAGGCAGAAGTCGACTGCGGCAAGCGGGCGGGCGTCCCAACAGATGTCGCCGACAGTGCGGGTCGTTCGCGCAGCGCTCAAATGATCCGGGGGATCATTTGAAGGCCCAAACGAAGGCGCTGGAGCGGGAGAACCGCGAGCTGCGTCAGGCGAACGAGATCCTCCGCAAGGCATCGGCGTATTTTGCGATGGCGGAGCTCGACCGCCGGTCGAAGTGATGGTGTCCTTTATCGACATGCATCGCGGTGAGCATGGGGTCGAGCCGTTCTGCACTGTCCTGCCGATTGCCCCTTCCACGTATTATGAGCACCTGGCGAAGCGGGCTGATCCGGCCCGATTGTCGGACCGTGCCCGGCGTGACCAGGCATTGCGGCCCGAGATCCTGCGTGTTTTCGAAGAGAACTGGCGGGTCTATGGCGTGCGGAAGGTCTGGCGGCAATTGCTGCGGGAACGTTTTGACGTCGCCCGCTGCACGGTTCCCGACAAGAAGGCGCCATGCCCGCTGGACAAGGTGAACCGGCAGTTCCGTGTGCCCGCGCCCAACATGCTTTAGGTCAGCGATTTCACCTATGTCGCCACTTGGAAAGTGGTTCGCCTATGTCGCCTTCGTTATCGATGCCTATGCCCGCAAGATCGTTGGTTGGCGTTTCAGCACCTCGGCGCATGCCGGGTTCGTTCTCGATGCTCTGGAGCAGGCTGTTCACGAGCGGCGGCCGACAAAGGCGATGGGGCTTGTTCACCACTCCGACCGCGGCAGCCAAGGCGGATTCAACCGGTCGTCGCAACAGTTTCTATCTTATCGTTTTTGAGCAGCTGGTCGATAGCTTCAACTGGTGTTTTCCACCCTAGAGTTTTGCGTGGTCGCGTATTCAAAGCATGGGCAACAGCGTTTAGCTCGTTGACGCCGTGTTTGCTGAGGTCTGTCCCCTTGGGGAAGTACTCGCGGAGCAAACCGTTGGTGTTCTCATTGCTGCCACGCTGCCATGGGCTTTGAGGGTCGCAGAAGTAGACCTCGAGACCGGTATCGATACGAAGCTGCGCGTGTTGGGCCATCTCGGTGCGTTGGTCCCAGGTCAGCGAGCGACGCAGGTGGACAGGCAGGCTACTGATCGTCTCTGCGATGGCATCGCGGACCGCTTCGGCACCGTGACCGGCGAAGGCAGGTCCGTTCTTGACTGGTTTGGCTGTCCCGTGCCCCTTCATGCGTGGCAGGTGCAGGAGCATGGTGAAGCGGGTTGTGCGTTCAACCAGCGTGCCGATCGCCGAACTACCCAGTCCGAGAATGAGGTCCCCCTCCCAATGACCTGGAACCGCCCTGTCGCTGATCTCTGCCGGACGATCGCTGATCATCAACGCATCAGTGAGGAAAGACTTGCCGCGATTGCGTGCGCGTTTGCGCGGTAATCTGAGAGCGCGGCCGGACCGCAGACACGCGGAGAGCTCTCGCTTCAGCGCGCCGCGTCCTTGGATGTAGAGAGCCTAGTAAATGGCTTCGTGACTGATGCGCATCGTCGGATCCTCGGGGAAGTCCACCTTCAGGCGCTGCGCAATCTGTTCCGCGCTCCAGGCAGACGACCAGCGACGGCTTTGCCGGTGAACCGCCCGCCGCCCTTTCCATACCACAACAGGCCCATCGAAGGCGATGCCGTCTGGTGTAGCGATGAGGCCGGACAGCCGATCCTGCACGTAGTCGCGCAGGGCGGGATTGAGCGTGAGCTTGCTAGCTTTCGGCCGCCTAGCCGCACGATCAGCATGCCATTGTGCGTTGATCGCACGGTAGTCGAAGTCTCCGTCACGGGTTGCCGAGTTGCGCCTGATCTCTCGGGAGATCGTGCTGGGCGATCTCTTCAGCTTCCGGGCGATGGCACGGACACCTGTGCCCCTCGCGCACTCCAAAGCTATTTCCTCACGTTCTGCGAAGGAAAGGCTACGGTTCTTCGGTAAGGGCGCCGATGGCGCAAGATGTGTGGGAGGCATTCCGCCAGAACTCCGAAACCATCGGATTCCAACAGGGACAGAGACACCGGCTTCAACGGCACCATCCTCACTGGATAGCCCCTCTGCAACGGCCCGCCAGAACCGGCATAGATTCTCACGTTGCCAGACTGGCGGCCTTCCTGGAGAGTTTAATTTGTCCCGAGTCGAACGTTCGGACTTTCGTCTGCCTGTTATTGTCATCTACACCTCCATCAAAGGGGTGTTGCGACGACCGGTTGAATCCGCCCAATACCTATCGATCAAATACACAGAGCGGTTGGGAAAAGCTGGTATCGAGCCCTCTGTCGGCAGCGTCGGAGACAGTTACGAGTTCAAGCAGGTCCGCGCAGCGGATCAAATGATCCGGCGGATCATTTGAATGCGCAAAACGCCCTGGTCGATACGATCAACGGCTTGTTCAAAGCCGAGGTCATTCACCGCCGCGGCCCTTGGCGCAACTTCGAGGCAGTGGAATACGCAACACTCGAATGGGTGGCCTAGTTTAACAACCGCCGTCTGCTTGAGCCTATCGGGAACATTCCGCCGACAGAAGCAGAGGCCAATTTCTATGCTGCTCTGGAAAATGAGGAACGAGCCGCGTAACTAACTGCAATCAGCCTCCAGCGAGCCCGGGGCGGTTCAATCGCCCAGTTCCGTATCAAAGCAGGCGGGTATAACTACGATATCGACGCCATCCATCGCGAAACCCTGAATGATCAAGAAATTGTCTATTGGGTCACCCATATCTGCGCATCGCAACATGATGGCAAACAGTTCGTACTGCTGTCATCAGATCGGTTTATTCCGTCATATAAAACCACAAAAGGGGCGGTCTTTGCCTTGCCGCAGGATGATCTTGACATCCTCTACAAACTGAAGGCATGGCGCTTTCCAATGTGTTTTTCCGGAACAGGTTTAGCCCAACCCGAAGTCATCCATGATGTACAAGGTTAGCTGACGATCGCTCCAGCAACATCCCTTGAAGGCGACTGTTGCATTAACCGTTAAGAAATACATTTTAGGCAGGACCCAGACTTGGTTGTGTTGACATTCATTTATACCATTTGATGGCACCGACGAGGTTTGCCGAACTGATATAGTTTCGGGCCAGTTTTTCGTATCGGGGGCTGGCAGCTCCCCCCCCAGCAGGAGCAAAAGGCCGTATTTCATTACTCTAGCTCAAGTCGGTGAGAAGCTTGACCGCAAAACCCAACAGAACGACTCCCGAAGCCTGTCGTATCTCGCCTGGGTCATAAACCAGATGCGCAGAACATGGGCCAACGCGGAATAGGTGCTGAGAGACAGGATGGACAGGCTGCAATAGGTCAGGATCAATATACCCGCCTGCGGCGCCAAACCGCGCTCCGCCTCGAGGACTGCCCCAAAACACCGTCAACGGCCTCAGATAGATTCACTTTGAACTCGCTAAATAAATCTGGGTCATCAGTAATTGAATCTGGAAGATGCGCCCGTCTTCTCTTTTTCGCCATTTCTGGCCCTCAAGTTTTTGGCCTTTTGCGGCGAAACGTCGATTGCAAGAAGAGACAATGTGACTTCATGATCCACAAATTGTCATCCAACGTATCCGTCCGGTCATGCAGTGGCTGGCCCCCATACGCACGAACGGCTGAGCTTTTTGGGCCACCGACCACTCATTTTCATTCCCCAAACCTTGTGTGTCTTAACCGGCTTGATGATACCGTTTCTCGAGTTTGTAGGCGTTGTTGCGCAAATCAGGTTCGGGGATGAGTTTGCCCTTTCCCACCTGAGTTCAGGTTACGGCTTCGATCTCGG
>NZ_JAWJBP010000011.1:0-125258 GCF_046535935.1 Tritonibacter sp. SIMBA_163 | reverse complement strand
AAGTATTTGGTGATTGCTGCGGTCAGCGTGGTTTTACCGTGGTCAACGTGGCCGATGGTGCCGATGTTGACGTGCGGCTTATTACGTTCGAACTTTTCCTTAGCCATGATGGCCTCCTTTTAGCTTTAAGGAGGGAGCGCACCTCTGTGCGCCCCCCCAATTCGTCACGCTTACGCGTATTTCGCCTGGATCTCGTCAGAGATGTTCTGCGGTACCGGATCGTAGTGCGAGAACTGCATGGTGAACTGCGCGCGGCCCGAGGACATGGAGCGCAGGGTGTTGATGTAACCGAACATGTTGGCCAGCGGCACATTTGCGTCGAGCGCAATTGCGTTGCCGCGCGGCTCCTGACCGGACACCTGCCCCCGACGGGATGTCAGATCGCCAATGATGCTACCGGTATACTCTTCCGGAGTGATCACTTCGACCTTCATGATCGGCTCAAGCAGCTTAGCACCAGCTTTGCGCATACCTTCACGCATCGCCATACGGGCAGCGATTTCAAAGGCCAGAACGCTGGAGTCCACGTCGTGGAACTTACCGTCGATCAGAGCAACTTTGAAGTCGATCACCGGGAAGCCAGCCAACGGACCGGAGTCCATGACCGAGGTGATGCCTTTTTCGACACCGGGGATGTATTCCTTCGGAACCGAACCACCAACGATGCGGGATTCGAAGGAAAAGCCTTCACCGGCTTCTGTCGGCGAGATGATCATCTTCACCTCGGCGAACTGACCCGAACCACCCGACTGTTTCTTGTGGGTGTAGGTGTGCTCGACCTCGTGACCGATGGTCTCGCGGTAGGCCACCTGAGGCGCACCGATATTGGCTTCGACCTTGAATTCACGCTTCAGACGATCAACGAGGATGTCCAGGTGAAGTTCGCCCATGCCCTTCATGATGGTCTGACCGGACTCGAGGTCGGTCTCCACGCGGAAGGACGGATCTTCGGCAGCAAGACGTGCCAGACCCTGAGACATTTTCTCCTGGTCGCCCTTAGTCTTGGGCTCCACGGCGATCTCGATAACCGGATCCGGGAAGGTCATGGTTTCCAGAACGACCGGCTCTTTGGGATCGCAGAGGGTATCACCGGTGGTGGTGTCCTTCAGACCCGCCAGCGCGATGATGTCGCCTGCGAAAGCTTCTTCGATCTCTTCCCGGTTGTTGGAGTGCATCATCATCATACGACCGATGCGCTCTTTTTTGCCTTTGGTGGCATTCAGGATCGAGTCGCCCTTGTTCAGCACGCCGGAGTAGATCCGGGTGAAGGTCAGGGAGCCGACGAAGGGGTCGTTCATGATTTTGAACGCCAGGCCAGAGAACGCCATGGAGTCATCCGCACGACGCGGAATGTCACGGGTTTCTGTTTCGTCGCCGGGTTTGAAGCCCATGTAGTCGACAACGTCCAGCGGGCTGGGCAGATAGTCGATCACAGCGTTGAGCAGAGGCTGTACGCCTTTGTTCTTGAACGCGGAGCCACCCAGAACAGGCACGAATGCCATCGCCAGGGTCCCTTTGCGCAGAAGATCGCGCAGGGTGGCGACGTCAGGCTCGGCGCCATCCATCAGGTAGTTTTCCATCGCCGCGTCGTCCATTTCGACGGCCGCTTCGATCATCTTGCCACGCCATTCGTTGGCCATGTCCTGCAGGCTCTCACGGATCGGAGCCTTGATCCAGGATGCACCAAGGTCTTCACCCTGCCACAGCCATTCTTCCATGGTCACCAGATCGAGCAGGCCTTCCAGCTCGGTCTCGGCACCGATCGGAATGCCGACGGGCACGGCGCGGGCGCCGGTGCGGTCTTCGATCATGTTGACGCAGTTGAAGAAGTCTGCGCCGATCTTGTCCATCTTGTTGACGAAGACCATACGCGGAACCTTGTAGCGGTCAGCTTGACGCCACACGGTTTCGGTCTGCGGTTCAACACCGGCGTTGGCGTCAAGAACGCACACCGCGCCGTCAAGAACGGCGAGCGAACGCTCGACTTCGATGGTGAAGTCAACGTGGCCAGGGGTGTCGATGATGTTCAGGCGGTGCTTTTCGGAGTCCGGCTCGGTGCCGTTCTCAGTGCGCTCCCAGAACGTGGTCGTCGCCGCGGAGGTGATGGTAATACCGCGTTCCTGCTCCTGCTCCATCCAGTCCATGGTGGCCGCACCATCGTGCACCTCACCAAGGTTGTGGGATTTGCCGGTGTAAAACAGGATGCGCTCGGAGCAGGTGGTTTTACCTGCATCGATGTGCGCCATGATACCGAAGTTACGGTAGCGGTCTAGCGGATAGTCGCGTGCCATTTGGATGAGCCTCTAAAGAGTTACCAGCGATAATGCGAGAAGGCTTTGTTAGCCTCAGCCATCTTGTGCGTGTCTTCGCGCTTCTTAACGGCAGTACCCCGGCTTTGTACAGCATCGAGGAGCTCACCGGCGAGGCGCTCTTCCATTGTGTTCTCGTTACGGCCACGGGCCGCAGTGATCAACCAACGGATGGCGAGCGCTTCACGGCGCTCGGGACGCACTTCAACGGGCACCTGGTAGGTGGCACCACCCACACGACGCGAACGAACCTCAACGGAGGGTTTCACGTTGTCGAGGGCTTCGTGGAACACTTCCACGGGAGCGCGCTTGATCTTTGCTTCAACGCGGTCGAACGCGTTGTAGACAATGCTCTCTGCGACCGATTTTTTACCATCGATCATCAGGTTGTTCATGAATTTGGACAGAACGCGGTCACCGAACTTGGCGTCGGGGAGAATTTCGCGTTTTTCTGCAGCGTGACGACGGGACATCTATCAGTATCCTTCTTATTACTTAGGACGCTTCGCGCCATACTTGGAGCGACGCTGCTTACGGTCTTTGACGCCCTGGGTATCCAGAACACCACGCAGGATGTGGTAACGGACACCCGGAAGGTCTTTTACACGGCCGCCACGGATCAGAACCACGGAGTGTTCCTGAAGGTTGTGGGATTCGCCCGGGATGTAGGAGATCACTTCGAAACCGTTGGTCAGGCGAACCTTCGCAACTTTCCGCATAGCGGAGTTCGGCTTCTTAGGTGTGGTGGTATAAACGCGAGTGCAGACGCCGCGCTTTTGTGGGCACTGCTCCAGGTGCATGGATTTGGAGCGCTTTACTTTCGGCTGACGCGGCTTGCGGATCAGCTGTTGGATCGTTGGCATTCCGGTTATTCCCCGTTTTGCAACACTATGTCATGCACGCGGCCCGGAATGCCCGGAGACGTGCGGCGAATTCATCTGCCTCTGCCACTTACGCAAACGCAAAAACCGCAAACGCTCCCATTCCGAGGTGAACGTCGCGGTGGGTTTACAGAGGGTCTGGGTGGTAAAAGTGCCCTGACCTTGAGCCACTACAGATATGATATCGGCGTAAGAGGGACTTCTCCTCCGAACCGGATAGCGCGCGTATATGCAGAGTCGCCCGGGTTGTCAACACATGCCCCGGTCGCGCTCGGGCCCTGACCTTGCTGCCAAGCACGCCGGACGGCATAGTCAGGCGACTGTGTGCCTTGGGAGGGGTAGAATGCAAGTGATTGGGCTGTGCCGATTTTCATACCCTGCCATCGGCGGCTTTCAGGTGGAACACAACAGCATCGAGGAACGTATCGCGTTTCTCTACGCCGAAGCCCGGCTGGAAGAGCGGTTCCGCCTGTTTGAGACGGTCGCCCTGCCCTGTCTGCGTGAACAGACGGATCAGGACTTCGATCTGATTATCGTCATCGGTGACAGCCTGCCAGCGCATCACGAAACTCGGCTGCGCGATCTGGTGGCCGACATCCCGCAGATCAGTATCCAGAAGCATCCGCCGCGTCAGCAGCGCCCGATCATGAAGGCGATCCTTAATGACGCCCGCCGAGATCCCGATGCGCCCTGCCTGCAGTTTCGCTACGATGACGACGATGCGGTGTCGGTTGATTTTGTCGAACGGTTACGCCAAACGGTGACCGATTGCTGCGGTCTGATCGAGCGCCATCGCGCTGTAGCTGTAGATTTCAACATGGGCTATGTCGCCGAGTTCAGCGCAGAGGGGATCGCAGCGGCAGCGCTCCACCGCCCTTACTACGTGGCCGCCCTTGGCGTGCATGTTCGAGGCGGCTCCCCGCTGACGATCATGAATTTTGCGCATCAGAAAATTCCGCGCTTCATGCCGACCATTACCCTGTCCGATGCGCCGATGTTCGTGCGTGGCCACCATGGGTCCAACGATTCCCGGCAGAAAGCTGTGGCGCCCGTGCCCGTAAGCCCCCTGACACCAGAGCAGGCGGCAGAATTCGAAGCCCGCTTTGCCATCAAAGAGACCCAGGTGCGTCAGGCGTTCTCCGCCACCTGACGTTCTCGCAGCAGGGTGAACAGCCCCGCCGCAACCACAAGTCCCGCCCCCAGCAACGTCAAGCCGGAGGGAAACTCGCCAAAGACCACCCAGCCCAACAGAAGCGCCCAGACCAGCCCGGTGTAGCGCAGCGGAGCGACTGCCGAGACGTCTCCGACCCGGATCGTCATCACCGCGCAAAGATAGGCAAGCAGGATCAGAACCGCCGTACCACACAGCCAAAGCCATTCACGCCCGCCAACCGGCTGCCAGCTCTCGCCAAGGCCCAAGCCGAGGCCGAATAGAAGAACGGCAAAGGCCGACAGGAATGTCACGGTCAGCGATGGCACCGCAGGCGACATCTGCCGGGTGACCAGATCGCGCATCGTCAGCAGCGCGACCGCGATCAGCGCATAGATCGTGGCCGGACCAAAATCCGCACCACCGGGACGAACGATCAGCATCATACCCACAAACCCAAGAGCGATGGCCAAGCTGCGCCGCCAGCCCACCGTTTCGCCCAGAAACAGCGCAGCACAGAGTGTCACGGTCAAGGGCAGCATCTGCAGCACGGCGGTGATATTTGCCAATGGCATCTGCAACAGCGCCGACAGGAAGAAATAGGTGACCGCCATTTCGGTGGCACAGCGCGCCAGAACCAGCGCCCAGTCTCGACGGCTAAAGTTGAAACGCAACGCGCCCATCGCACGGGCCAGCACCAATAGCAGCAGGCTGGCCATAATTCCGCGGATGGTCACGATCTGCCAGAGGGGCACCGTGGCGCCGACCAGCTTCACCAGCGTGTCGTTGAAAGTGAAGAAGGCCATGCTGCCCAACATCAGAAGGGCCCCCTTCTGGTTCGGGTTCAATCGGTCGGTCATGTCAAATGGCTTTCAGCTCCGCGAGGGAGAGGCCAAAGTGCTGGCGTAGATCAGCGTCAAGCTCCGCCTCGCTCTGCCGTCCGGTCAGCCCCATCATCGCTGGTGTGGAATGGTTGTCCTCATGCACCGTACGCAGGAACCCCGGAACAGAGATATCGGAAAACAGCGGGTAGTGCTGGGCAAATTTACGGTGGTTGTAGCGATAGGGGTTGCCCCGTCCCGCCACGGGGCGAACCACCGCAGTGCCGGCAGACAAAGGCGCACGCTCGCAACTGTCGATCACCTGCGAGTGCTGGCCCGGCTCTCGGACAAGGTAGATGCCGCGATTGTTGGCAATGGCATATGCGGTCTCGGGCGTCGCCTGCAGCGGCAATAGCCCTGCCGCCAGGCGCTTGGTTCGGCTCACATATGCACCATCCAGCGCATCATCGTCATCAAGGCGGAACAGGATGCGATGGCTTTCGCCGTCATCCGGGATCAGCTCATAGGCGTCTTTCAGGATCTGGAAATGGTTGGCAGCGCCAAACTGAACCAGATGCAGATGTGAATGCGGCGCCAGCAGATCTGACAATTTTTGAAGATACATATCCGGCAGACGATTCGACGTCGCCACCACCAGCTGGAAGTCCGGATCGCCCTGTCGCAGCAGCGAAGGCAGGCAGAGGTTTTCAAACAGATGCAGCCGCAGCGCCATGCGCGCCGGATCAAACAGTGCTGTTGCCGCCGTCTCTAGATCGGGAAACTGGTCGGCGTTGAACGTCGGCGTCAACAGCGAGAAGCGGATCACGCCCACCATATTGAATGTTGCCGCCACAGCGCTGCTCCTCTCCCCAGTTCTCACATCACAGAGACCACGCCGCTGCCGCCTTGCCAAGAGACTTGGTGCAGGCCGTGCAGCGCCCCGCGTGCGAAACGAAAAAGCCCCGCGTCACGGTGGACGCGGGGCTCCCTCAAATCATGTCGAAACCGAGGTTTCTCAGTCGCGGCTCTCCGGCGTTTCCACCAGGAAGTCCGCGTCACCTGCGTCCTCGTCCATCATCGGTGCCGCCAAGGCAGCAGCCGCTTCGGCCTCGATGCGACGGGCCTCGAGGACCACATTGTCACGGCTGGATGCAACCTGACGGACCTGCTGAGTGGCGCCACCGGTACCGGCTGGGATCAGGCGACCCACGATGACGTTCTCTTTGAGACCAACCAGCTTGTCCCGCTTGCCCTGAACCGACGCTTCGGTGAGCACCCGAGTGGTCTCCTGGAAGGAGGCCGCCGAGATGAAGGAGCGGGTCTGCAGCGACGCCTTGGTGATACCAAGCAGGATGGGTGCACCCTGAGCCGGACGTTTGCCACGCGACAGCGCCTTCTCGTTGGCCTGATCGAACTCTTGCTTGTCCACGTGCTCGCCCTTGAGCAGCGTGGTCTCGCCGGAGTCGGAGATCTCCCACTTCTGCAGCATCTGGCGAACGATCACCTCGATGTGCTTGTCGTTGATCTTCACACCCTGCAGACGATAAACGTCCTGGACTTCGTCGATCATGTAGTTGGCCAGCGCTTCGACACCCATGATGGAGAGGATGTCATGCGGCGCCGGGTTGCCGTCCATGATGTAGTCGCCCTTCTGGACGAAGTCGCCTTCGACAACCGGGATGTGCTTGCCCTTGGGCACCATGTATTCCACGGCGTCCATGGTCTCATCCGCGGGCTCGATCGAGATGCGGCGCTTGTTCTTGTAGTCGCGACCAAAGCGCACGTAACCATCGATTTCGGCGATGATCGCGTGATCTTTCGGACGGCGGGCTTCGAACAGTTCGGCCACACGCGGCAGACCACCGGTAATGTCCTTGGTCTTGGCGCCTTCACGCGGGATACGCGCCACGACGTCACCGGTTTCGATCACCTGACCATCTTCCGCCGACAGGATCGCATCCACCGACATCGGATAGGTCACCGGGTTGCCCAGATCGTTGCGCACCGGCTCGCCATCCGCATCCACAAGGATGATTTCCGGCTTCAGATCGGACCCCTTCGGTGCCGCACGCCAGTCGATCACGATCTTCTGGGTCATGCCGGTGGCATCGTCGGTTTCCTCACGCACAGCCAGGCCATTGACCAGGTCGACGTATTTCGCGGTACCCGGCTTCTCGGCGATGATCGGCAGGGTATAGGGATCCCATTCGAACAGCTTGTCGCCACGGTTGACCGACTGGCCTTCCTTGACGAACAGCTTGGTGCCGTAGCCCAGCTTGTGGCTGGACCGCTCTTCGCCGTGCTCGTCCTGGATGATCAGCTTCATGTTCCGACCCACGGTCAGAACTTCGCCGCTGGAGTTGGTGAGCGTGTTCGTGTTCTCGAACACGATCTTGCCCTCCTGGGACGCCTCGAGGAAGGACTGCTGGCCACCCTGTGCCACGCCGCCGATGTGGAACGTCCGCATCGTCAGCTGTGTACCGGGTTCACCGATCGATTGCGCCGCGATGATGCCGACAGCCTCACCGGAGTTGACCATGGTACCGCGTGCAAGGTCACGGCCATAGCACATGGCGCAGACGCCCTCTTCGCTTTCACAGGTCAGCGGGCTGCGGATGCGCATGGACTGAACGCCGGCTTCTTCGATTGTATCCGCCATGCGTTCGTCGATCAGCTGACCGGCGGCCAGCAGGATCTCTTCGGTGCCGGGACGCTTCACATCATCTGCCGCAACGCGACCCAGGATGCGCTCGCCGATGGAGGCCACGACTTCACCGTCGTTGACAGCCGCCTCTGCGGTGATCGCACGTTCGGTGCCACAATCATGCTCGCGCACGATGCAGTCCTGCGCCACGTCCACCAGACGACGGGTGAGGTAACCGGAGTTCGCGGTCTTCAAAGCGGTATCCGACAGACCCTTACGGGCACCGTGGGTGGAGTTGAAGTACTCCAGAACGGTCAGACCTTCTTTAAAGTTCGAGATAACCGGTGTCTCGATGATGTCGCCGTTCGGCTTGGCCATCAGCCCGCGCATGCCGCCCAGCTGACGCATCTGCGTCACGGAGCCACGCGCACCGGAGTGGGCCATCATGTAGACCGAGTTCGGTTCCATGTCGGAGCCATCCTCGTCCTTCTTGACCGCCGAGATGGTGGACATCATGGCCTCGGTCAGCTTGTCGTTACACTTCGACCAGGCATCCACGACTTTGTTGTACTTTTCGCCCTGAGTGATCAGACCGTCCATGTACTGCTGTTCAAAGTCTTTCACCTGATCACGCGTGCTGTCCACGATGGTCCACTTGCTCTCTGGGATCACCATGTCGTCCTTACCGAACGAGATGCCGGCCTTGAACGCTTCACGGAAGCCCATGGTCATGATCTGGTCACAGAAGATCACGGACTCTTTCTGACCGCAGTAACGGTAGACGGTGTCGATGACCTGCTGAACTTCGCGTTTGCGCAGCAGACGGTTGACCAGCTCGAAGGGCGCCTTGGCGTTCTTCGGCAGCAGAGCCCCCAACAGGGCACGGCCCGGTGTGGTCTCAAAGCGTTCGAAGACTTCGTTGCCCTCTTCGTCGATCTGCGGAACCCGCACGGTCACCTTGGAGTGCAGATGCACAACCCCGGCGTTCAGCGCGTGATGCACCTCGTCCAGGTTGCCAAAGACCATGCCTTCGCCCTTCACGCCTTCACGCGCCAGCGTGAGATAGTAAAGGCCCAAGATCATATCCTGCGAGGGAACGATGATCGGCGCGCCGTTTGCAGGCGACAGAACGTTGTTCGTGGACATCATCAGGACGCGCGCTTCCAACTGGGCCTCAAGGCTCAGCGGGACGTGCACAGCCATCTGGTCGCCGTCGAAGTCCGCGTTGAACGCGGAACAGACGAGCGGGTGAAGCTGGATCGCTTTACCTTCGATCAGCGTGGGTTCGAACGCCTGAATACCAAGACGGTGCAGCGTCGGTGCGCGGTTCAGCATCACCGGGTGCTCCCGGATCACCTCATCGAGGATGTCCCAAACTTCGGGACGCTCTTTTTCGACGAGCTTCTTCGCCTGCTTCACGGTGGAGGACAGACCTTTGGCCTCCAGACGCGAATAGATGAACGGCTTGAAGAGTTCGAGCGCCATCTTCTTGGGCAGACCGCACTGGTGCAGCTTCAGTTCCGGGCCGGTCACAATCACCGAACGACCGGAGAAGTCGACGCGCTTACCCAAAAGGTTCTGACGGAAGCGACCTTGCTTACCCTTCAGCATGTCGGAGAGCGACTTCAGCGGGCGCTTGTTGGCACCGGTGATGACGCGACCACGACGGCCGTTGTCGAACAGAGCGTCAACCGACTCTTGCAGCATCCGCTTTTCGTTGCGGACGATGATGTCAGGCGCACGCAATTCGATCAGACGCTTCAGACGGTTGTTTCGGTTGATCACACGACGATAGAGGTCGTTGAGGTCGGACGTCGCAAAGCGACCACCATCCAGCGGAACCAGCGGCCGCAGTTCCGGCGGGATGACCGGGATCACGGTCATGATCATCCACTCGGGACGGTTACCCGACTCGAGGAAGGATTCCACGACTTTCAGACGTTTGATGATCTTCTTGGGCTTCAGCTCACCGGTGGCTTCGGCCAGCTCGGCACGCAGGTGCTCTGCTTCAGCTTCCAGATCGATCGCCGCCAGCATTTCACGGATCGCTTCAGCACCGATGTTGGCGGTGAAAGCGTCCATGCCATAGGCGTCCTGAGCGTCCATGAACTCTTCTTCGGTCATCATCTGACCGTAAGTCAGATCTGTCAGACCGGGTTCGATCACAACGTAGTTTTCAAAGTAGAGAACACGTTCCAGATCACGCAGGGTCATGTCCAGCATGAGGCCGATCCGGGACGGAAGCGACTTCAGGAACCAGATATGCGCGACCGGCGAGGCCAGCTCGATGTGGCCCATACGCTCGCGACGGACCTTCTGCAGCGTGACTTCCACACCGCATTTCTCGCAGACGACGCCGCGATATTTCATGCGCTTATATTTGCCGCACAGGCATTCGTAGTCCTTGATCGGGCCAAAGATACGCGCGCAGAACAGACCATCACGCTCAGGCTTGAACGTACGGTAGTTGATGGTTTCCGGCTTTTTGATTTCGCCGTAGGACCAAGACAAAATGCGTTCCGGCGACGCCAGAGAGACCTTGATCTCGTCAAAGACCTTCTGCGGGGTCAGCGGATTGAACGGATTGTTCGTCAGTTCCTGGTTCATTTTGATACCTCAAATTTTGCGGAAGGGGGGAGTGGGGTAAGGGCGCGGGGCCCTTACTCCTCAACCTCCGCATCCAGGAGTTCCATGTTCAGGCCGAGGCCGCGGACTTCCTTGACGAGAACGTTAAAGCTCTCGGGAACGCCCGCTTCAAAGTTGTCCTCGCCCTTGACGATCGACTCATAGACCTTGGTCCGGCCGGCGACGTCATCCGATTTCACGGTGAGCATCTCCTGCAGGGTGTAGGCGGCGCCGTAGGCTTCCAGAGCCCAGACTTCCATCTCACCAAAGCGCTGACCACCGAACTGCGCCTTACCACCGAGCGGCTGCTGGGTGACCAGCGAGTACGGACCAGTGGAACGGGCGTGGATCTTATCGTCCACCAGGTGGTGCAGCTTCAGCAGGTACTTGATGCCGACGGTAACCGGGCGCGCGAACTGCTCGCCGGTGCGGCCGTCGAACAGGATCGACTGACCGGATTTGTCAAAGCCTGCGCGGATCAGCGAGTCGTTGACGTCATCTTCCTTGGCACCGTCGAAGACCGGCGTGGCGATCGGAACACCGCGGGTCACGTTGCCCGCCGCTTCAACCAGCTGTGTCTCGTCCATGTCGGAGATGCCCTCGTCGTAGACATCCTCACCATAGGCTTCACGCATGGCGTCACGCACAGGGGTCAGATCACCGGTCCGGCGATAGTCCTGCAGCGCATCGTCGATTTTCAGACCCAGACCGCGCGCGGCCCAACCCATGTGGGTTTCAAGAATCTGACCGACGTTCATACGCGACGGCACGCCGAGCGGGTTGAGGCAGAAGTCCACCGGAGTACCATCTGCGAGGAACGGCATGTCCTCCATCGGCACCACGCGGGAGATAACACCCTTGTTCCCGTGACGACCGGCCATCTTGTCGCCCGGCTGCAGCTTGCGCTTCACGGCGATGAAGACCTTGACCATCTTCATCACGCCCGGCGGCAGATCGTCGCCACGACGGACTTTCTCGACCTTGTCCTCGAAACGGGCATCCAGAGCACGCTTTTGTGCTTCGTACTGCTCGTTCAGGGCTTCGAGGATCTGAGCGTCTTTCTCGTCCTCAAGCGCCAGCATCCACCACTGACCACGGGTCAGCTGGTTGTCCAGCAGGTCCTCGTCGATGACGGTGTTGCCGCGCACGCCCTTGGGACCCTTGACGGCAGTCTTGCCCATCAGGAGGTCACGCAGACGCGCGTAGATGTTGCGGTCCAGAATGCCGAGCTCATCGTCCCGGTCACGGGCCAGACGTTCGACTTCTTCACGCTCGATCTGCAGCGCACGTTCGTCTTTTTCCACACCATGGCGGTTGAAGACACGCACTTCGACAACAGTACCGTAGTCACCCGGCTTCACACGCAGCGAGGTGTCGCGCACGTCGGAGGCTTTCTCGCCAAAGATGGCACGCAGAAGCTTTTCTTCCGGCGTCATCGGGCTTTCACCCTTCGGCGTGATCTTACCCACGAGGATATCGCCCGGTTCCACATCAGCACCGATGTAGACGATGCCCGCTTCGTCGAGGTTGCGCAGGGCTTCCTCGCCGACGTTCGGGATGTCGCGGGTGATCTCTTCCGGACCAAGCTTGGTGTCACGGGCGGCGACTTCGAATTCCTCGATGTGGATCGAGGTAAAGACGTCGTCACGGGCAATCCGCTCGGAGATCAGGATGGAGTCTTCGTAGTTGTAGCCATTCCAGGGCATGAAGGCGACGACGACGTTCTTGCCGAGCGCCAGTTCACCCATGTCGGTGGACGGACCATCTGCAATCACTTCGCCCTTTGAGACCGTCTGACCCACTTTCACCAGCGGACGCTGGTTGATGCAGGTGTTCTGGTTCGAGCGCTGGAACTTGCGCATGCGGTAGATGTCCACACCCGCGTCGCCCATCTCCAGATCGGAGGTGGCGCGGATCACGATACGCTGGGCGTCGATCTGGTCGATCACGCCTGCGCGTTTCGCCATGATCGCCGCACCGGAGTCGCGCGCCACGATTTCCTCGATGCCGGTGCCGACCAGCGGCGCCTCGGCGCGCAGCAGCGGAACCGCCTGACGTTGCATGTTCGAACCCATCAGAGCGCGGTTAGCATCGTCGTTTTCAAGGAACGGAATGAGCGAGGCCGCAACCGATACCAGCTGCTTGGGCGAAACGTCGATGAGGTCAACGCTTTCGTTCGGGGCCAGCGTGTAGTCACCCGACTGACGGGTGGACACGAGGTCATTCACGAAGCGGTTGTTCTCGTCGAGGTTTGCGTTCGCCTGCGCCACGGTGTGACGCATTTCCTCTGTCGCCGACATGTAGTGAACCTCATCGGTCACCTGACCGTCGTTCACAACGCGATAAGGGGTCTCGATGAAGCCGTATTTGTTCACCCGGGCAAAGGTCGCCAGCGAGTTGATCAGACCAATGTTCGGACCTTCCGGCGTTTCAATCGGGCACATCCGACCATAGTGGGTCGGGTGAACGTCGCGCACCTCAAAGCCGGCACGCTCGCGGGTCAGACCGCCGGGGCCAAGCGCCGAGAGACGGCGTTTGTGGGTGACTTCCGACAGCGGGTTGGTCTGGTCCATGAACTGCGACAGCTGCGAAGAGCCGAAGAATTCACGCACAGCCGCGGCAGCGGGCTTGGCGTTGATCAGATCCTGCGGCATCACGGTGTCGATCTCGACCGAGGACATACGTTCCTTGATCGCGCGTTCCATGCGCAGCAGACCAACGCGGTACTGGTTTTCCATCAGCTCGCCAACCGAGCGCACACGACGGTTGCCGAGGTGGTCGATGTCGTCGATGTCGCCCTTGCCGTCACGCAGCTCCACCAGCGCCTTGATACAGGCGACGATGTCTTCCTTGCGCAGGGTGCGCATGGTGTCTTCTGCATCCAGTGCCAGACGCATGTTCATCTTCACGCGACCCACAGCGGAGAGGTCATAACGCTCGGAATCAAAGAACAGCGTGTCGAACAGCGCGGAGGCGGCTTCGACGGTGGGCGGCTCGCCCGGACGCATCACGCGGTAGATGTCCATGAGCGCGGTGTCGCGGCCCATGTTCTTGTCTGCCGCCATGGTGTTGCGCATGTAGGGACCGACATTGATGTTGTCGATGTCGAGAACCGGAATGTCGGTGACGCCCGCATCCAGCAGTTCCTTGACGGAGCCGCCAATGATGTCGCCATCTTTGTCGTATTCCAAGGTCAGCTCATCACCGGCTTCGACGTAGATCGCGCCGTTTTCTTCGTTGATGATGTCCTTGGCGACATATTTGCCGACGATATGCTCGAAGGGCACCAGCAGCTCGGTGATGTTGCCTTCGTCGATCATCTTCTTGACGGCGCGCGGGGTGACCTTCTTGCCGGCTTCGCAAATGATTTCGCCAGTGGCGGCATCCACGAGGTCATAGGTCGGACGGGTGCCGCGCACGCGCTCGGGGAAGAACGGCGCGACCCAGCCGCGCGACTTCTCAAGCTTGAAGTTCACGGTGTTGTAGTAGGCATCCATGATGCCTTCCTGGTCGAGACCCAGGGCATAGAGCAGCGTGGTCACCGGCAGCTTGCGGCGACGGTCGATGCGGGCAAACACGATGTCCTTGGCGTCGAATTCGAAATCGAGCCAGGAGCCGCGATACGGGATGATGCGGCAGGCGAACAGCAACTTGCCCGAGGAGTGGGTCTTGCCCTTGTCGTGGTCGAAGAACACGCCCGGCGAACGGTGCATCTGGGACACGATCACACGCTCGGTGCCGTTGACGACAAATGTGCCGTTCGGGGTCATCAGGGGCATATCGCCCATGAAGACGTCCTGTTCCTTGATGTCCTTCACGGATTTGGCGCCGGTGTCCTCATCGACATCAAAGACGATCAAACGCAGGGTGACCTTCAGCGGAGCCGCATAGGTCATGTCACGCTGCATGCACTCGTCGACGTCGTACTTCGGACGCTCAAGCGCGTAGCTCACGAACTCCAGAACGGAGGTTTCGTTGAAATCCTTGATCGGGAAAACCGACTGGAACACGCCTTTGATGCCCTCGCCGTCGAGCGGCAGGGCTTCATCGCCGGAGCGAAGGAATAGATCGTAGGAAGATTTCTGGACCTCGATGAGGTTCGGCATGTCCAGCACTTCGCGGATCTTGCCGTAATATTTGCGAAGACGTTTCTGGCCAAGGAACGATTGAGCCATGTCAGATGTCACCTTTCAGAGTTCTCAACACACAAGGATGCCGCCGGGCCCCGGCACCTCGTCCGTCAGAGACAGCGTGGTCTGGATCAATTCATGGCCACCGTCCCGAATGGCGGCCTCCCGATCCAACGAACCTCGCCTGAAAAAAGGGCCTACCTGACGTCCGGTAGAAAGGCCCCTTTCTGAGACAGATTCAGCCGGACCCGGGTTTCCCCGGATCCAGCCAATAATTTCGAGGCCTATAGAGCAGAAGTCACCTGAAAAAATCCAGAGTGAATTCGCGCCCAAATGTCCCCGCGCGCTAGCTTAGGCCAGCTCGACTTCGGCGCCAGCTGCTTCCAGCTTGCCTTTGATCTCTTCAGCTTCGTCCTTGGACACAGCTTCTTTGATCTTGCCGCCAGCTTCAACGAGCTCTTTGGCTTCTTTGAGGCCCAGGCCGGTGATGCCGCGGACTTCTTTGATCACGTTGATCTTGGACGCGCCGGCGTTCTTCAGAACGACGTCGAATTCAGTTTTTTCTTCCTCAGCAGCTGCGTCGCCGCCTGCAGGACCAGCCATCATCACGGCGCCGCCAGCTGCGGGCTCGATGTCATACTCGTCCTTGAGGATGGTTTTCAGTTCTTGTGCTTCCAGCAGGGTCAGACCAACGATGCTTTCCGCGAGTGCTTTCAGATCAGCCATTGTATCAGCTCTTTCCGTTTACAGATGTGTGTTCCAACGTGGGCAGTTTGCGCCCTACGCCAGTCATTAAGTGCCAACCGCTTACGCAGCTTCCGCCTTCTCTTCGATGGTCGAAAGAATGCTTGCGATGTTGCTTGCAGGTGCGCCAATTGCGCCGGCGATGTTGGAGGCCGGTGCGCCAATGCAGCTTGCGATCTGAGCAATGAGCTCATCACGGGACGGCATTTTCGACACGGCTTCGACGCCTGCGCGGTCAAGAGCGTTCTCACCCATTGCGCCGCCGAGGATCTCAAACTTTTTGTTATCCTTGGCGAAACCCTCGGCCACCTTGGCGGCGGACACGGGGTCTTCGGAATAGGTCAGTACGGTCATCCCTGTCAGCAGGTCAGACATGTTTTCACACGGCTTACCCTCGAGGGCGATTTTGGCGAGCCTGTTTTTGGCAACACGCACGGAGCCGCCCGCGTCACGAGCACGTGCGCGAAGGTCCTGCATCTCGGCAACTGTCAGACCGGTGTAGTGGGCTACGACCACCACGCCAGAGCTTTCGAAGATCTGGCCGAGTTCCTCGACCACTTTCTCTTTCTGGGCTCTATCCACAGTTCTCTCCAAGTTAGGGGCAAATGCCCCGGCTCATTTCTGCCGCACCCCGAGGGGTCCGGCGGTCCAGTCCGTTTTACGGGGTTTTAGCCAAAGTCGCCCGAGAGCTAGAAAACCCTCGATCTAATCTTGGTCTTTACCCGTCTCAGGAGGGAAATTAAGACCCGATCGACAGGTCACCCACCTTCTTGGACGAAAAGGAATAAAGCGCGCGACGAATCGCACGCTTTGCTCCGTGGGCCGTACATAGTCCTGCGAAGCCAGATTTCCAACCCCTTAATTGGAAAACGGCGCAGTCTCGCAAGGTTCGGAGACCCCCTCCGCAGGCCCGTCGAACAGAGGTGCATGAGTGACATCCACCTCCAGCAGCCGATCGCGCGACAAAAGCAACTTGGCCTGTCGCGCATCAAGGTGATGCATGCGCTGATAGAAATCCCGAAGCCGCGCCTCATCACCCGTGTCCAGTATCTCAAGCAAGGCATCGAGGATCTCTGTACGTCGACTGCGTGCCTGTGCCTGCACCCGATATTCAAGCTTGCGCCGCCACACGTCATAGCGATCAGCATAGAAGTGCAGGATCCCGGCGCCATCTTCCGCAACGATTTTCTTGTCCAAGATGCGGGTGCCATCTTCTGCCACCAGCCAATGAGGATGGAACCGCTTGGAGGCAATGCCAGTACGAACAACGCTTTTGCCGACGGTATGCCCCACCAGCCCCTTGTTGCCCTCCATGTAGCGTGAAAACTCGCCATAGACCCGGCGCGACAGACGCGGCCACATGGGGAGACGGAACTGATCGCACGCGCCATCGGCGCGACGCCCGACATGCTCCGCCACGCCCAAAAGCAGACTGCGAACCTCGGGAGGCTGCGTGTCGAGAAGATCAGCCAACCGACCGTCACGACAATAAACCAGCTCATCACCGTCAAGGTTCAAAACCCAATCGCTGGTCGCGCGCTGGTAGAGGTAGTTCATCGACATGTTTTGCCGATGGGTAAAGTGCCCGTCAGGCTTGGCGCCGCAAGACCGCCAGAAGTCAGGCGTCGCGCGGTGAATATCAAGTGCAGGATGACCTTCGAGCCGAGAAATCGACGGGTCCTCAGGATCATCAAAGACCAGATGCAAACGCTCCGCGCCAGCCGCCAGATGCCAGGAGATGAACCGCTCCAGAACAGGCCAGGGCTCCTTCAGGATCGCGACCACGGACCATGTTGTCATTCTCACGCCCTCACCCTTTACAGCTGCGCATTTTATGTCTCTTGCCCTTTGCCGGTAGCATCCAGGTCCGATGCTGACACCCAGAAGTACTCGCGCACCAGCGCGTCGATATCCATTGAAAGGGTCAAGAGCACGCCCTGCGCGTTCAGCGCCGCCAATCGCTCCGGTGTTGCATGGTGAAGCCGCTGATGCAAATCCCGCAAAGCCTCTTCGGGATCGCTGGAGCGTTGAGCAAGCTTCACCCGGTCGGTCAGCCCGTCGGTAAACCCACGCGCATGCGAGCGCCAAGCCAGCTTGTGGCGCCAAATCTCGTAGCTCTCACCGATCATATGCAACAGGTATGCGCCATCCTCATTGTGCAGGACCATTTCGTCAGCGCCATCTGAGCGCAGATATCGCGGCCAGTGCTGACGCAGGACCAGACCTTCGATACCGCAGCGCACGATAGATTTTCCATGCGCATGGCCGACCAAGCCCTGCCGACGTGGACCAAACAGCTGCGCGTCTTCGCCGTAAACCGCGTGACGCACAGCGCGCTCCATCGGCAGACGGAAATGCGTGAGCACCGCCTCATCCTGCGCCATGATCCGTTCGGCGGTCTTTACCCGAAGCGACTTCTTGTCGATGGGAACGCCTGCAAGCACGTCCGCAACGCTGCGTCCCTCGAAAAACAAGAACTCGTCCGCATCGACATTCAGCAGCCAACCATCAGGATACTTCTGATAGATCCATGTCAGCGCTGCATTCTGGCGGGTGACAAAGGCGTCATCAGCAGTGAGGCCCAGAGACTGCCAAAACGCGGGGGTACAGGAAATACAGCGCAAGCGAGGATGGTCAGACAAGATGTCGATCGCCGGATCATCAGGATTGTCAAAGCAGATCACCACCTCGTCGGCGCCAAGCGCAAGATACCATGCGCAGAACTTCAGCACCTCCGGCAGAGGTTCGTTCATGATGGCGCCAACCCGCCAGACCTGTGACTCAGCCTCTGCCATTTCCGCGTTTTTCCCACACCTTCGTTGACCAACCCGCGCATTTTGCCTGATCTGCGCGCCAAAGCCACCTGCCTCAACGCACTCCCACATAGCGGCCAATCAAGAACAAAAAAAGGCGACACCAAAGTGCCGCCTCTCTTTTTCAGGAAGTGGAGGTGTCCGAATTACTCGGAAACAGCGCCGTCCACGTCAAGCGTCACGCCCGGGCCCATGGTGGAGGACAGAGCGATTTTCTTCATGTAGGTGCCTTTAGCGCCTGCAGGCTTCGCCTTGGACACGGCAGAGATGAAGGCACGTACGTTTTCGACCAGCTTGGCTTCGTCGAAGGACGCTTTGCCAACGCCGGCGTGCACAACGCCGCCTTTTTCCGCTTTGAACTGAACTTCACCACCTTTGGCAGCTTCCACGGCGGTTTTCACGTCCATGGTCACGGTGCCAACCTTGGGGTTCGGCATCAGGTTGCGCGGGCCAAGGATCTTACCCAGACGGCCAACGACGGGCATCATGTCCGGGGTCGCGATGCAGCGATCAAATTCGATGGTGCCGCCCTGGATGGTTTCCATCAGGTCTTCTGCGCCAACGATATCTGCCCCAGCGGCCTGAGCTTCTTCAGCTTTGGGGCCGCGTGCAAAAACAGCAACGCGCATGGTTTTGCCGGTGCCGTTGGGCAGGCCAACAACGCCGCGGACCATCTGGTCTGCGTGACGGGTGTCAACGCCCAGGTTCATCGCGATGTCGATGGTTTCGTCGAATTTGGTGGCGGCGTTTGCCTTTACCAGTGCGACGGCCTCTTCAACGGTGAGGTTCGATTTGCCTGCGAAGGCGTCGCGCGCTGCGCGGGTACGTTTACCGAGCTTTGCCATCTTACTTCACCTCAATGCCCATGGAACGGGCGGAGCCCAGGATGATCTGCATCGCGGATTCGATATCGTTCGCGTTCAGATCTTTCATCTTCGCTTCGGCGATCTCTTTCACCTGAGCAGCGGTGACGGTGCCCGCCACTTCACGGCTCGGAGCGCTCGCGCCGGATTTCAGGTTGGCGGCCTTCTTCAGGTAGTAAGACGCGGGCGGCGTCTTGATGTCCATGGTGAAGGACTTGTCCTGATAGTAGGTGATCACGGTCGGGCAAGGGGCGCCTTGCTCCATGTCTGCGGTCTTGGCGTTGAACGCCTTGCAGAATTCCATGATGTTGATGCCGCGCTGACCGAGGGCCGGGCCAACTGGCGGGGATGGGTTTGCCTGACCTGCAGGAACCTGCAGTTTCATCGAACCAACAAGCTTCTTAGCCATCTGGTTGTCTCCTAATTCAACAGCCTCAGGGCGCGCCCCTTGGCCTTATTACGTTGCGTGGTCCGACCTTCGCGTCGCGACGCCTCGGCCTCCCACAAGAATCACACCCGGTTGAGAAACCGGGCGGATTGGCGGCTGTTACGCCCTATGTTGGTCGGAATCAACCCCTGAAGGCGCATCAACGTGCCGCGCGCGCCCCTCCTGCGATCCGCCCGCGGTCCTGTCATGGGCTGCGCGTGCAGCGGCATACCAGCTGTCCGCAACCCGGCCCCAAGGGAACGCCGCTTCGGCCTTGGCGCGCGCCGCTTGCGAAATACGCTCTGCCAGATCCGGCTCATGCGCCAGCCTCTGCATTGCGCCCGCGAGATCACGCACCACCTGCCCTTGCGAGCCCGCATCGACAAACAAGGCCTCACCCTCCTCGGCCAACCCCAACGGTCCGCCCCAGCGCAGGGTCACCACCGGAAGACCGATGGCCATGGCTTCCTGCATGATAATCCCGTTCGCCTCGCGCAGGGTCGGGAACATCAGACCGCGAAAGCGTCCCAGCGTGTCCGCAAGGGCATCATGTGGCAACCACCCGGCGAAGGTCACACGCGCACCGAGGTTCAATTCACGCACCAAAGCCTCCAGCTCAGCCCGTTGCGGGCCATCGCCATATAGGGTCAGTTGGCTTTGTTCCGGTGCATGAGAGAGCGCTCGGATCGCCAGCTCGGCCCCTTTGTAGGGCACCATGCGCCCGATCCAGACAAAATGCGGCGGGCTCTCTGCCGGGTGGATGCGGGGACGATCGAACAGCGCCTCACTCAGCCCCGCGTCCCAGACCTCCTCGATGCGACCCGGCGGGCAGCCCGCCCAGTCCAGCGCCTCCCGCGTGCGGTCATAGCCCGACACCAGCACCCGCTCGGCGCGCGCAAACTGTCGCGAGAACAGGCGCAGTAATTTCTGCAAGGGCCGGTATATCTGCTGCTGCAACCGCAACCCGCGCCCGGCCAGATGTCGAAATCCGGGCGGGTAGAAGATGTTGCCCGACAGCGGCCCGATCACATAGCGGTACCCCTTCGGCGGGAAGCGCTGCTCTACCGGTGAAATCGGGCAGAGATAATGGATCACGACACAGTCCGGATCGAAGTCACGACAGATCCGTGCCACTTCCAGATGGAAGAAACTGTTGACCAGACGCGCCAGCCCCGGCGTGCGCCAGCAGGCCCTCATCATGGCGCTGTCGCGCACATAGATCACCCGACCCTCAGGCAGCTGATCTGCCAGCGCCGCGCGGCAACGGTCATGGGTGATCAGGGTAACGTCACGCCCCTGCGCCAGCAGCTGTTGCACATATTGCAGTGCCTTCATCGCCTCGCCTCCCATGGTCAGGGCGGCATTGGTCGACACCACAAGCAGTTTCATCGGTGGCAGACTCCGGCTGAACAAAAGAAAATCGGCCCCATCATAGGGGCCGACTGCCATGTTCCCAACGGGAAATTCGGATCGCTGTCCTCGCGGACGACTGGATCAGCTCTGCTTGGTCACCTGGGTGAAGTCCAGCTCCACCGGGGTTTCGCGGCCAAAGATGGACACGGTGACCTTGAGCTTCTGGTTGTCGTCGTCGACGCCTTCGACCATGCCGTCGAAGTCCTCGAAGGGGCCATCGTTGACCTTAACCCGCTCGCCAATCTCGTAGGAGATAAGCGTGCGCGGCGCTTCGACACCTTCCTCGACGCGACCCAGGATGCCCTGTACCTCAGCATCGCGCATCGGCATCGGGCGACCTTGCGGGCCCAGAAAACCGGTGACGCGGTTGATCGAGGAAATCAGGTGATAGCCCTTGTCGGACATTTCCATGTGCACAAGCACATAGCCCGGCATGAAGCGGCGTTCGGTCGAAACCTTCTTGCCACGCCGGATTTCGATCACTTCCTCTGTGGGAACCAGAACCTCGTCGATCTCGTCCTCGAGACTCTGCTCCACGACCGCGGCGCGAATCTGTTCTGCGATTTTCTTTTCGAAGTTCGAAAGAACGCTGACCGAATACCACCGTTTCGCCATGAACCTGAGTGTCCTTGTGTTCCCGGCAGGCGAATGACCTGCCAAATATCTCCAAACAGCCTTTGGCTGCAGCCCAACAAAAAGCGGCGTGCGAATCGCCGCACGCCCCTTCCAGTATCGGCTGACCTATCCCCCTGTGCGGATAAGATCAAGGGGCTACGGCGCGGCCAGGCTTGGTGAAACGCGCAGCTGCGCCTTAACCAAACATCCCGAGAACGCCATTCAAGCCAAAGCGGATCAACAGATCCACCAATGCAAAGAATACCGCGGTTAGCGCAGCCATGATGAACACCATGACAGTGGTCAGCAGAACCTCGCGGCGGGTCGGCCAGACAACCTTGCTGACTTCGGCGCGCACCTGCTGGATGAACTGTACTGGATTGATGGTGGCCATAGGGCTCTCACACTCTCTCTTGTCGACTGGAAGGCGATGTAACCGAGCGGCATGGCGAATTCAAGGCCCGCCTCTCTGAATGGCGGCCAGAAGCAGTCAATTCAATCTTAATTCTCACGTTTCATAGTCAGTTTCACCGGTAGGCAGAAGCGCCTTCCTGCATGACCGCAGGCCAGGGCCGGGACCATAGAGCGCGAAAATGAGATTGGACTCCATGACCTTTGCACACTCTCTGCAGAATGCTGATGTGATGACCGCGGCGCAGAACAGCGCCCCACCCCGCTCTCTCGCCGATTCGGCGCCACCCCATCAGTTACACCCAAAATCCGCCAACGATCCGCTACCGTCTTCAATGCGAGAGCGTGTCTCGATTGTCTTCGCCGCAGGCCGTTACGAAGACGCCTCGACAGCCTGTGCCAAATTGCTCCAGCATTATGCTGCGTCTGCCTTCCTGTGGACGATTCAAGGTCTGTGCCACCTTAAACGCCGCGCACTCAACGATGCTCTCACCTGCTTGAACCGCGCACGCGAACTGGCCCCGAGCACCCCCGAAGCCTACGTGGGAATGGCAGATGTCTACGCGGTGCAGGGCGATATCAAGGCCGCCGAAACCCACTATCAGATGGCGCTGACCCTCGATGCGCATCACCTGCTGGCGCTGAACAATTTTGCCAACTTCCTATCCGAGATAGGACGCCCAGAAGACGCGGCCCCTTTGCTCGATGCTGCGCGAGAACTGGCGCCCGATAACGCAGTCATCCTCTACAACTTGGCAAATGCCAAACGCCAGATAGGGGACACTGCCGGCGCCAAAGAACTGTACAGGCAGGCCCTCGACCACGCTCCAGACCTATATGAGGCGCGTTCAAACTACGGGCAAATGCTCTGCTTGGACCGCGAGTTTGAAGCGGCAAATGCGCAGTTCGCGAAACTTCTTGCCATCAACCCGGATGACGACCGCATCCGCGCGAACAAACTGCATGCCATGGCAATGCTCAACGATTTCAATTGGACTTCCGACTATCAGACGCATCGTCGCCATCTTGGCCTGCGCGGCACACCTGTCGCACCGTTTATGACCCTTGGCCTAGAAGATAATCCAGACCTGCTGCGGCTGCGCGCACAAGCATATGCCGAATCTCATATGCCCACGACGCAGGCGGCAACACCCTGCGCCGCGAGACCTGCATCGCGCCCCGACCGGCTGCGCATCGGATATTTTTCGGCCGATTTCCACAACCACGCCACCATGCACCTGATGAGTGGCCTGCTGCGCAGCCATGACAAGTCGCGCTTCGAGATCCAGCTGTTTTCCTATGGACCTGATCGCAGCGATACCCAGCAAGATTTTGCGCGCGAGGCAGCAGACAAGTTTCACGCGGTCGGGCAGCTGTCGGATCACGGCCTGATCGCGCTGGCACAAGCGGAAGATCTGGACATCGCGGTAGACCTGAAGGGGTTCACTGGCCGCTCTCGCAGCGGAATTTTTGCCAGCCGCCTTGCCCCCGTACACATGTCATTCCTCGGCTATCCCGGCACCATGGGCACCCCAGCGATGGACTATCTGATCACCGATTCGGTGGTGAGCCCCGTCGGCAGTGAACGTCATTTCGAAGAGCATCTGATCCGCCTGCCCCACAGCTATCAGCCCAACGACGACCAGCGTCATATTGCGCCCCGACAGTTCACACGCGCAGACTGCGGCCTGCCGGAAGAGGGCTTTATCTTCTGCTGCTTCAACAACAGCTACAAGATCACCCCGCGCGAATTTGACATCTGGATGCGCCTGATGACCAAGGTCGATGGCAGTGTGCTATGGCTCCTGTCCGGTGGACCGACCTCAGAAGCCAACCTGCGCCGCGAAGCTGAGCTCAGGGGCGTTTGCGGTGATCGGTTGATCTTCGCGGGCCGCATGCAGCAGGATGAACATCTCGCGCGTCAAAAAGTAGCCGATTTGTTTCTCGATACGTTTGCCGTCAACGCGCACACGACCTGCAGCGATGCTCTTTGGGCCGGGCTTCCCGTTCTCACACGTCCCGGACAGCAATTTGCCGCCCGCGTCGGGGCAAGTCTGTTGAGCGCGATGAACCTTCCGACGCTCATCGCAAAAGATGACGCAGATTACGAAGCTCGCGCGTTGCAATACGCTCAGGACCCGGATGCGTTGCTGGCCCTGCGGAGCAAACTAATGGTGAACCGCCGAAGAACGCCGCTGTTTGATACATCTGGCTATGCACGCAACCTCGAAAGTGCGTTTGATGCCGCCTTCGAACGTTGGCGACTGGAACAGCCCCCTGCACATCTGACTGTCAATCCTCCGGACACTCGACCGTCGAGCAAGCCCAGCGCTTCGGTCGCAGCGGCCTGAACCACGACTGATGGCTCCGAAGACGGCGGGACAGCTCTTGGCCGTGCGTTCGGCGGGGCCGGGGTCTGATCATGCAAGCCAGTTCTCCCCGAAGCGGCCTCCACCACCCGGATCGCGGCTGCCAACATTGATCTCACGACAGCCAAGAGCCCGTGTGCCAGCACGGCTTCCAGGGCTCGATGCGCGGCAAAGGCAACTGTTGTGAAACCTCGGCAGCCTGGCCTCAAAACCATCGAGGCAGAGATGATATGGCGCAGGCTCCAGCATATGCGCCAAGAAACGGCGCTGACGTTTTCCAGCACATCAATGGCTTTCACAATCCGCGCCGAGGGTACCAGAACAGGACTGAAAAAGCCTGACATCTTTTGAAAAGGACGTGCCCCAAATGCACATCTTGGGGGGCAAAAAACCTGCCTGGCCCGCACCGGATCGTCCGCTCAAAGCGAGGCCCGTCTCACCCAGTCTCTCTGCCAGAGAAAATCGCCTGAATTCACCAGTGAGCCAAGCACCACCCGTTGTGTGTGCCTCCTATAACGAAGACACTCCCGCCGCCGCGGGACTATCCAGATTTGATGAAATCGCATCACCAGCCAGGGTCAACTTGTCCACTTCCGTAAATTATGCAGTCGTTAAGCATCCGAAAATGTCCGAGATGTCGCCTTTTATCGCAGGATGGCGCAGACATACTTGCTCCTCCCGCGGCTTGGCATCTAACCTGAATGCGGAACAAAATGCACGGGCTGTAAATTTTGCAGAATATGGGAGAAGCCTTCTCGCTGGCGCTTCAGCTGGTAACCTCCGGCAACGCCGATCTCTATGAGATCGTCGGCCTGTCTCTGCGCGTTAGCCTCAGTGCCACGATGTTTGCCTGCCTCATAGGGTTGCCGGTCGGCGCGTGGATGGCGATCAGCCGGTTTCGCGGTCGTGGCGCGGTCCTGGTGCTGATGAATGCCCTGATGGGGCTGCCGCCCGTCGTGGTTGGCCTGTTGGTCTACCTGCATCTGTCACGATCTGGGCCGCTGGGTTTTCTGGGCCTACTTTACACCCCCAGTGCGATGATCATCGCGCAGACAATTCTGATCGCACCGATCGTCGCCGCCCTGTCGCGGCAGGTGCTGGAGGATTTGCATACGGAATACGCGGAACAGTTCCGCTCGCTCTGTCTGAGCCGTGTGCAAACGATCACAGCACTTCTGTGGGACGCCCGATACTCGCTGCTGACCGTTGGCTTGGCCGGGTTTGGTCGCGCCGTAGCCGAAGTGGGCGCGGTCATGATCGTGGGCGGCAATATCGACCATCTGACCCGTGTGATGACCACGGCAATCGCACTGGAAACCTCCAAAGGGGATCTGGCGCTGGCGCTGGCGCTTGGGCTGGTGCTGCTGGTGATCGCACTGGGGGTCAATGCTGCAGTGCAGAGCCTACGGATGAGCGCGCGGAGGCAGGCCTATGTCTAGCATCGACACCGTTGGCTTCGCACCACAGGCACGGCCAGCCCAGCGTGAGGCCAATCTGCTGCCCTTGCGCGTGCGCGGGCTCGAACTGAGCTGTGATGGCACGCCCATCCTGCGTGGTCTCGATCTGGATCTGGCGCCCCATGGCTGCACCGCGATCATGGGGCCCAACGGGGCCGGCAAGAGCCTGCTACTGAAAATCCTGCACGGGCTGATCGCGCCCACATCCGGACAGATTGCATGGGGCAATCAATCCCCGGCGCAAGTCACCAAACGGCAGGCTCTGGTTTTTCAGAAGCCGGTTCTGCTGCGCCGCTCCGTCGCCGCCAATATTGATTTTGTCCTGAAAGCGCGCGGCAAGCCTCGCCGGTCGCGCGACGCATTGCTGGACCACGTCGGCCTGCTCCACAAGGCCCGCCACCCGGCTCGGCGTCTTTCCGGCGGGGAGGCCCAACGGCTTGCCTTGGCCCGTGCGCTCGCGACAGAGCCGGAGGTGCTGTTGCTGGACGAGGCGACCGCGAGCCTTGACCCGGCCTCCGCCCAGGCGATCGAGGCCATTGTGCGCGACGCCTGCGCCAGTGGCATTCGCGTGATTTGTGTCACCCATGACATCGGCCAGGCCAAGCGTCTCGCCGATGATGTGGTGTTCCTGCATGGCGGCTGCGTGGCCGAGCACAGCCCGGCGTGCGACTTCTTTCCCGAACCGCAATCCTCTGCGGCGCGGGATTATTTGAACGGCAGACTTGTTTTCTGACCAACACCTTAAGGGAGATCCCATATGAAGCTGAACCAGTCCTTCGGTGCGTCCATTGTCGCGCTGACTCTCGCCACAAGCGCCATGGCCGCCGACCAGTCGATCATCGTGCAATCGACCACATCGACCGCGAATTCGGGCCTCTACGACTATCTGCTGCCGATGTTTCAGGACAAAACTGGCATCCAGGTGAATGTCGTTGCTGTCGGTACAGGCCAGGCGATCAAGAACGCGCAGAACTGCGATGGTGACGTGCTTCTGGTCCACGCCAAGGCGTCGGAGGAGAAATTCGTCGAGGCGGGATTTGGCACCACGCGCACCGACCTGATGTACAATGATTTCGTCATCGTGGGCCCCGCCGCAGACCCGGCAAGCGTCGGTGGCATGGATGATGTGCAGGGTGCATTGTCGAAGATCTCCGACTCCGAGGCGCTGTTTGCCTCGCGCGGGGACGATTCCGGCACCCATAAGAAAGAGGTCGCGCTCTGGGCTGATGCGGGCGTCGATCCGGCGACCGGATCCGGTGAGTGGTACCGCGAGACCGGCTCCGGCATGGGCGCGACGCTTAACGCAGGCATCGGCATGGGCGCCTATGTGATGACCGACCGCGCCACCTGGATCAGCTTTGGCAACAAGCAGGACTATGAGATCAAGGTCGAGGGTGACGACGATCTGTTCAACCAATATGGCGTGATCCCGGTCAATCCGGCGCAATGCCCCTCGGTCAATGTCGAGGCCGCCAAGAGCTTTGCCGATTGGCTGATCTCCGAAGATGGCCAGAGCGCCATCGCCGCTTATGAAGTCAGCGACCAGCAACTGTTCTTCCCCAACGCGCCGAAGAACTGATACAGTCTGCGGGGCGGCACATTCGCCGCCCCCAACAGACTGCGACATGACCGATCTCGATTTCCCAGACCACGAATACCTGACCGTCCCCGAACTGGCGGAGCTGCTGCGCCTGAAGGAACGCAAGATCTATGATCTGGCGGCCTCGGGCCAGGTGCCCTGTTCCCGCGCCACTGGCAAGCTACTGTTTCCGGCCGCCGAAATCCGCAGCTGGATCGAGCAGGCCAAGTCCGGAGGGGCCGCGCCGCAGCCGCAGGTCGACCGCCCACAGATTCTGCTGGGCAGTCATGACCCCTTGCTCGACTGGGCCGTTCGGCAGTCGCGTTCCGGCCTTGCGAGTTATTTCGACGGGTCAATGGACGGGCTGGAGCGGTTCGCCAAGGGCGACGGGATCGCAGCGGGCCTGCATCTGCGGGACAGTAAGTCCGGCGTCTGGAACATCCCTGCGGTGCAGCGTGTCGCCAAGGGCCAGACTTGCGTCCTCATCCGCTTTGCCAGCCGCCAGCGTGGCCTTGTCCATCGCGAAGACCAATCGGACCTGACCTCTCTGGTCGATATCAAAGGCCTGCGCCTTGCCCCCCGCCAACCGGGATCGGGCACGGATCGGCTTTTCCGTGATCTGGCTGCAGAGGCACAGCTTGATCTTGCGGAGCTGACACTGACCGAAGTGGCCCGGTCAGAGGATGAGGCGGTGGAGAGCGTGCGCCGGGGTGCGGCGGATGTGACCTTTGGCCTTGAGGCGATGGCGCAGAGCTACGGGTTGCGGTTTACCTCGCTGGTGCAGGAGGAATTTGCCCTGCTGGTGGATCGCAAGGCTTGGTTCGAGCCCCCTTTCCAGACATTTCTGACCTTCTGCCGGACTGAAACCTTTGCCCAGCGCGCAACCAGCATGGGCGGCTATGATGTCTCGGACCTGGGCGCGGTGCTTTGGAACGCCTGACACCGCGCCTGGCAACGGCCCGTCAGGACCGCCAGTCCAGCACCCGCCGCTCGATCATGCCGATGGCGCCGGAGGTCAACACCCCCAGCAGCGACAGGATCACCACGCCGGCAAACAGCCGCTCCAGATCATAGAGCGAGCCCGCTTCGAGGATATAGGCTCCGATGCCGTATTGCGCGCCCAACATCTCTGCCGCGACCAGCAGGATGATGGCGATGGCGAGGCTGATCCGCAGACCGGAGAGGATGCCGGGCATCGCCCCGGGCAACACGATCTTGCGCACGATCGACAGCCACGACAGGCCGAAGCTCTGCCCCATGCGGATCAGCGAGCGATCCACATTGTCCACCGCGCCATAGGTTGCAACCACAGTGGGCGTGAAGGTGCCAAAGGCGATCAATGCGTATTTCGACCCTTCGTCGATGCCGAACCAGATCACGAACAGCGGCAGCAGCGCGATTTTCGGGATCGGGAAGATCGCCGCCGTCAGCGGCACCAGCCCGGCGCGCACAAAGGAGAACAGCCCGATCAGAATGCCAACGCCCACGCCGACACTGGCGCCCAGTGCGGCCCCCACGGCAAGGCGGGTCAACGACGGCACCATATGTTTGACGAACAGGCCCGATTGCCACAGCTCCACCAGCGTGGCGAGCACATCGGAGGGCTTGGGCAGGGTCAGGGCCGAGATGAAGCCGACCCGCGTGCCCCATTCGACAAAGCCGATGATCACGGCAAAGACGGCAAGGCCAACCCAGCGGTGGGCCTTGGGAGCAAACCCGCCCCCGCGAAAACGGACCTCAAGCGGTTGGCGCGACAAAGACGTGTCAGACATTCAAAAGCTCCTCATCCGCCGCGCGGGCCTCGTCTCGCATCAGGTTCCAGAGGTGTTTCTGTACCTGCTCCAACTCCGCGTCCGCATATCCACGCTCTGACAGCGGTTTTGCAATCTCAACCACCTCGCGGATCTGCCCCGGCCGGCGCGACAGTACAACGATCTTGTGGCCCAGCCGCACGGCCTCGGCGAGGTTGTGGGTGACATAGACGGCGGTGAAGGGCTGGCGCTCCCAAAGGGCGATCAGATCATCCATCAGCAATTCGCGCGTCTGACTGTCGAGCGCGGAGAGCGGCTCGTCCATCAGCATCACCGCAGGTTTCACCGCCAGCGCGCGGGCAATCGCCACCCGTTGCTTCATGCCGCCGGACAATTGCTTGGGCAGTGCCTTGGCAAAATCGGTCAGCTTGGTGCGCGCGAGCACATCCGCGATGATCTCATCCGCCTTGGCGCCGCGGATACCGTGATCCTCCAGCACCAGCGAAATATTCCCACGCACGCTGCGCCAAGGCAGCAGGGCAAAGTCCTGAAACACATAGGTCAGCGGGTTGAGGCAGCCCTCCGGCGGGGTGCCCAGTTGCAGCACCCGCCCGGCCGAGGGCCGCTCAAGCCCGCCCAGAAAGCGCAGCAGCGTAGACTTGCCGCAGCCCGACGGACCCACGAGGCAGACGATCTGCCCCGAGGCCACATCAAGCGATATGTCCCGCAGGACCTCGGTCTCGCCATAGGCATGGCTGATCCCGTCCAGTCGAATATCCATGAGCATATGCCTTGTCTTGGGAGCGACGCCAGAGCCGCTCCCGGAAGTTCCGGCTCAGGCGCCGATGGTCTCGACGTAGCTGGTATCAAGGAAGGTCTCCAGCGTGATGCCGCTGTCCACCAGTCCCTGCGCCTGCATCCAGGCCAGCTGATCCGCAACCGATGTCACATTGATCGCCGCATCCTTGTTCAGGCGCATGGAGCCGTTGATGATCGAGGGGGCGGCCTTTTCGCGCGGGCGGTCGGTATAGACGTATTTGTGGATCAGATCGACCATCTCGTTGATGGCCTCGTCACCGTTTTCCTTGTCGACCATGGTGGCGTTGTAGTCGGCGACACCCATGCCAAAGCCCTTGAGGAAGCTCTCGGTCAGGCCACGTTCATCGCTGGCATTCTTGGCAGAGGTGAAAACCGTGGTGACCTGATAGTTCGGCAGGTAGTCCGCCACATCCCCGATGATGTGCACCGCGCCGGAGCCCGCCAGCGGTTTGGCAATATGCGGCACAATGGACCAGGCGTCGATCTGACCCGACTTCAAGGCGCCGATGATGGCACCGACCTTTTGCAATGGCACGAACTGAGGCGTGCCGCCTTCGGCGCCCGCGATCTTGGACCCCATGTAGTGGAACGAGGATCCCGCCGTGGTCATGCCAAAGCGCCGACCGTCGAGACCCGCGGGCGAGGTCAGCCCGGCCTGATACGCCGCATCAGAGACGAGGATTTTCTGCCCGTCGATACCCGGCTCTTCGGAGAGCGCGCCACCGATCACCTTGATCGCGCCCTTGTCCGCGAGACTCAGCAGACCGCCGGAAATCGCGGTGACGCCAAAGTCGACATCGCCGGAGGCAATCGCCACGGACATTGGCTGTGCGGCCTGAAAGAACTTCAGCTCCACGTCGAGGCCAGCCTCCTTGAAGTAGCCGCGCTCCAGCGCAATGTAGCTGCCGGAGTGGCTGGTCAGGCTCAGCGCGCCAACGACCGGCTTCTTGCCCGATGCGATGGCGGGTGCCGCAAGCCCAGAAGCGGCAGCCGCCCCCATGAGCGCAAGTGTCTGTCGTCTGTTAAAGGTCATCCTGTTGTCCTCCCATTGGAATTTAGTCTTTGGCTCTGGTTCCGTCAGCCGCGCAGATCTGCCCGGATGTCCTCCTCCAGAAGCGCCAGAGCCCTTTGTGTGTCGCGGTCCATGATGGCTGTCTTGAGTGTTTCGTGCCGGGTACGACGGGCCTCGAACGCGATCCGCCCCTCGCGCAGACGTGCCAGCCGGAAACGGCGCGACTGGTCATAGAACCGCCCGGCCATGTCGATCAGGCGGGGCGAATTGCAGGCCGCAATCAGAGACAACATATGTGTCCGGCAGGCCTCATCCCATTCCAGCGCGGAGACGTCGTTGGGATCCTCGCGCACCTGATCCTCTGCCCGCATCATCTGGTGATGCGAGGCGACGACGGAAGCCTCCCAATCGACACCGCCCTGAACCATGGCGCGTGTCAGGGCCAGCTTCTCAACCTCGAGCCGCATCAGCAGGATATCGGCAAGATCATCCTCCGTTGCAGAGGTCACTCTGAACCCGCGTTGATTTGTGGCTTCGACCATGCCCTCGGACACCAGCATCCGCAGAGTTTCCCGCATCGAATGATTGGAGCCGCCATAGCGCTGACGCAGGGCTTCGATCTTGAGCTTCTCATCCGGGCGCAGCGTGCCAAAGGAAATGTCGCGCCGGATCGCAGAGGCGAGCATGGCGACAACCGTGTCGTCTTCGGTCGGGCGGCGAGAGAACAGCATTTCGTCCCTGAAATTCAAAAATGTTGGATATTTAGGACTCTGCGTCACCAAACTGTCAACCCACTCTCAACCGCCACGATCACCAGCGTTGAAGAGCTGCACATACTGTTGCTCATTGGAGATGCATCGCGTGCCTGCCGTTGGGTACAGCAGGGCGCGCCACGCAATAATACTTGACTCTTTTATATGGGTTTTATAGCCGCAGCCGTACCAAGCTTTTCCGCCAGGTAGACATGAGACCAACACGACTACGAGCGGAAGTGGCACAATGGCACGTCGGACAACAGCTGTATCTTTTCTGGCCTTGATGGCGGCTCTGCCCGCTTCGGCAGAGGTTATCGAACTCGAACCAATTCTGGTAAAGGCCAACCGCGCCGAGGTGTTCTTTGGCGAGAGCGTGGCGCTCGACAGCGGGACAGTGGCCAAGACCGGTGATCCGATCCTTGAGACCCCTCGTGCGATCCATGTTGTCACCGCCCAGCAGATCGCGGAACGGGGTGCCACCAACGTGGAACAGGCGCTGCAATACGCCTCTGGCATCACGGCGGGGCAATGGGGACTCGACAACCGTTCCGACTGGTCGCTCGTGCGCGGTTTTGCCCCCTCCACGCTGCACGATGGCCTCAACGCCCGCTACGGCTATTACAATGATACCAAACCAGAACCCTTCCTGCTGAACAGCGTCGAGGTTCTGAAGGGCCCGTCGTCAGGGCTGTATGGCAGCGGGTCCGTGGGCGGCGTGGTCAACACCACCTCAAAAACCGCCGCACAAGACAGCGACAACCTCTGGCAACTCTCCGTCGGGTCCAACCAGCGCGCGCAGATCGCGGCTGACGTCAACGGCGACCTCAATGCGTCCGGCACATTGCGCTACCGCATCGTTGGAGTGCTGCGCGATGCGGACACCCCGGTTGATTTCTCTCAGGATGACTCGCTGGCGCTGGCACCGTCGATCACCTGGCGCCCGAACGATGACACCGAGCTGACTCTGCTCGCCAATTACCAAAAGAGCGACGGCAGCCCACTTTTGCAGTTTGCCTCACTTTACGGCACGCTTGAGCCGGCCACCGGCTTTGGCAATGGCACCTATTTTGACGATACATTGTTCGTCGGCGAGCCCGGCTTTGATGTCTTCAACAGTGAACAGCGCGGCGTCACCGCCATGGTGAGCCATAGGTTCAACGAGGTCTGGAGCGTTGATGCCAGCGCGCGGTATCTGGAGGGCGAAGCGCTCTATCAGCATGCCTGGTGGGCCTTTGATAACACCGCCAACGGGCGCTACAATCCTGATGGCACCATCAACCGCACGTTCTACCGCGCCGAGAACGAGATGAAGTCTGCCGCGCTCGATGCCTATGCCACCGCGAATTACGCGCTGGGTGGGGTAGAGATGCGCAGCATCATCGGGGCCAGCTATTCGCGCGGCTACTACGACAGTGACACCGCATATGGCGCGCAAATCGCCCCGATTGATCCCTTCAACCCGACGTACACGGGCTATCCCAACATCACCGTGACAGACAGCCCCGGCACCTCCATTACCGAATGGGGGGCCTATCTGCAGAACCGGGCGGTCGTGGATGATCGGCTGTTCATCGATTTTGGCCTGCGCTACGGCAGCATCAAGACCGGGGCGAGCACCGGCAGTTTTGGCGCGACCTCCGTCGCCGCAGACGACAGCGCATGGACCGGGAACTTTGCCGCGCTTTACCGGTTCGACAATGGCGTTGCCCCCTACTTCAGCTATGCCGAAAGCTTCCGTCAGGACGAGGTCGGGCGTGATGTCAACGGCACGCCGTTTGAACCGACGGAGGGCACCCAATATGAAATCGGGGTGAAATATCAGCCCGCTGGAACCGATACGCTCTTTGTGGCCTCGGTATTCGACCTGACCAAATCCAACATGACCGTAAGCGACCCGGCCAACCCGGGTTTCTCAATCCAGACCGGGGAAGCCACCGCCAGAGGACTGGAACTGGAACTGTTCCACCGGATCGGCGACGTCAGCTTTGATGCGGCCTATACCTACCTCGACACCAAAAACTCCAGCGGTGCGCAAATCGGCCAGGTGCCCGAGAATGCGGCGTCGCTCTGGGTCAACTACGCGCCAACGGTCGGAACACTGCAGGGCTGGAAGCTCGGCGCCGGGGTGCGATACACCGGGGCCGCGTGGGGCGGCAGCGACACCTATGAGACGCCTGCCTATACGCTCTACGACGCGGCCGTGACCTATTCCCGTGACAACTGGCAGGTGGCGCTGAACATCCAGAACCTCCTGGACGAGAATTACGTTGCCACCTGCCAATCCGGTGCCTGCTACATCGGCGAGGGTCGCAATGTGTCCCTGACGCTCACGTCGAAATTCTAACCAAAACCGCGCCTCCGGACCTGCCATCGGGTCTGGGGGGCGCTCCGGCTTCAGCCCGAACCTGAAAAGGGCGCCCCATGCGTCAATTGTTCATTCTGGTGATCCTTGCTTTGCTGCCACACAGAAGTGCGGCCGACGCGTTTCCGGTGGAAATCGACCACCTCTATGGCAGCGCACGTATCGAGTCTCAGCCCACGCGCGTAGTCTCGCTCAGCTTTATCGGGCATGATTTCCTGCTGTCGCTCGGCGTGGTGCCCTATGCGCTCCGCAAATGGTACGGCCCGTTCGAATTTGGCGTCTGGCCTTGGGGCCAAGAGGCGCTTGGCGAAGAGACTCCCGTCGTGATGCAGGGCGAAATCGACATAGAGGCCATCGCCGCGATGAAGCCCGACCTGATCGTCGGACAATGGTCCGGCATGACCAGAAGGGAATATGATCTGCTGTCGCAAATTGCGCCCACCGTCGCCTCGGCCCCCGGAACCGGCGACTACGGCATGACATGGCAGGATATGCTGCTGCGGCTGGGCCAGGCCACGGGGCGGTCAGACAAGGCAGAGGCAGTGGTTGACCGCATCAATCAGCGCATCGCTCGCCTGCGCCTCGATCATCCCGAATGGCAGGGCGCAACCGGCATCATGGTCTGGGCCGGCACCACAGGCGCCTATACGGAACATGACATCCGCGGCAAGTTCCTGTCCGAACTTGGCTTTGTCACGCCTAAGGCGATCCGGTCCCAGAGCAATTTGAACCATGCATATGTAAAGGTCCCGGACGAGGACCTCTCTCCGATTGATGCCGATGTGCTGATCTGGCTCGACAGCGGGGCCTCGGTGGACCGTCTGAACCGCCTGCCCCTGCGCCGGTTCATGCGGGCCTACTCGGAGGGGCGGGAGATCTACTCCGACCTGATGCTGTCCTCCGCCTTGTCGCATTCAAGCCCGCTCAGTCTCGACTATGCGCTCGACACGCTGGTGCCGCTGCTGGAGCAGGCCATGGACGGTGATCCTGCGACCGAAGTCACCTCCTCGCGGGCCGCGGGCATTCTTGCAGGAGGTCCCGCTGATGACAGCTGAGGTCACGTCCCGCGCCCTGCCCCGACACCGGATGCCGCATCGGCTGATCTGGCTGGCAGCCGGGCTGTTCTTACTGGTTCTGAGCGTCTTGCTGGCATTGCGGATGGGCGCGCGCCCGGTCAGCTGGGGCGATATCTGGCAGTCACTGGTGGCTTATGACCCCGATGCGCCGGATCATATTGTCATCTGGCAGATCCGCCTGCCACGCGTGGTGGGCGCGCTGCTCTGCGGCGGCAGCCTGGGCGTGGCAGGCACCCTGATGCAGGCGCTCACCCGCAATCCGCTGGCCGATCCCGGCCTGTTAGGAGTGAACGCCGGTGCCGCGCTTGGCGTGGTGCTCTGCACCATTGCGCTGGGGATCACCGATCCTGCTCAGTTCATCTGGGCCGCTCTTGGAGGGGCCGCGCTGGCCTCGGGTCTTGTCTTCACGCTGGGCGGCAACGCCCCGTCACGTACCGGACGCCTGATCCTCGCTGGGGCCGCAGTGAGCGCCCTGTTCTACGCCTTGATCCGCGGCCTGCTGCTGGTCAGCCGGTCCTCGCTGGAGGTCTATCGCGTCTGGGTTCTGGGCGGTTTCGACAACGTCACGCTGGACATGGTTTCGACCCTGCTGCCGTTCCTGATCGTGGGGCTCCTGCTGGCCTTTGTCGCCGGGTTCAGCCTCAACGCGCTGCAACTGGGCGAAAGCACGGCCCAGGGTCTCGGCGTTCGGGTCGGTCTGCTGCAACTGCTCACCGGAGCGGCCATCGTGATCTTGTGCGGCACCACCGTCGCGATGGCCGGTCCCATTGCGTTCATTGGCTTGATCGTGCCGCATCTTGCCCGGGCAACCGCCCCGGCCGATATACGCTGGCTGTCGCTCTATAGCGCGGTCTATGGGGCACTTCTGATGGGCCTGGCCGATATTCTTGCCCGCTCGGCTCTGTTCTCCGGACATATGCAGGCGGGGGTGATGTCCGCGATCCTCGGTGGGCCGGTCCTGATCTGGTTGGTCCGCAGCAAGGGAGTGCGCGCGCTATGACCTATACCCTTCGTCTCGGCACACTGTCGCTGCAACTGGCACGGCGCAACCTGTTGGTCGGGCTCGGCCTGATGCTATTGGTTCTGACCGGCGGTCTTGCGGCCCTGCACATGGGCAGCTTTCCGGTTGGCGCAGCGGACCTGTGGACCGCGCTGCGCGGCGACATGGAAGACATCACCCGGATGATCCTGCTCGATCATCGCCTGCCGCGCGTGCTGGTCGCCGTTGGGGCGGGGGCAGCATTTGGCCTGTCCGGTGCGATCTTCCAATCCATGCTGCGCAATCCGATGGCCTCGCCGGATGTGATCGGGTTCAACGCCGGTGCCAGCTGCGGCGCGGTGCTGGCGATCCTGCTGTTCGGCTCAGTCCGCTTTGTGCTGCCCTGGGCGTTGACGGGAGGGCTGCTGACGGCGGCATTGGTGCTGGTGCTGGCCTGGGACAGGCGGCGTGGCACGGGTCTCGATCCCTATCGGCTGATCCTTGTGGGGATCGGTGCCAGCCTGACCTTGGGCGCCACCAGCGACCTGTTGATGAGCATGACGGACGAACAGCGTGCCGCCGATATGGCGCAATGGCTGACTGGTACGCTCAACGCGCGCAATCTGACAGATGCCGCGCTGATCTGGGGCGGTCTGCTTCTGTTGACCCCCGTGCTTCTCTGGCTGCAGTTCCCCCTCAGCCGTCTGACCATGAACGACGATATCGTGCAGGGGTTCGGCCTACGTCTGGCCGGCCTGCGGTTGGTCATCACCTGTGTTGGCGTGCTCCTTGCCGCGCTTGCGGTCAGCGTCGCCGGACCACTGCCCTTTGTCGCCTTTGTTGCGGGGCCTGTGGCACGTCGCCTGCTTGGCACCGGCGCACCGGTTCTCGCGGCCGCGGCACTTGTGGGCGCCTTGGTCACCCTCGGCGCGGACACCGCCGCCCGTCTCGTACCAGTGGTGCAACTGCCTGCCGGTGTCTTCACCGCCGTGATCGGTGCGCCGGTTCTCATGTGGCTTCTGGTCGCCCAATTTCGCAAAGGAGCCCTCTAGATCATGAGCGCCCAACCTCGCCTCGCCGCCCGGGACCTGAGCGTCCGCTTTGCCCACAACACGGTTCTCGACCAGCTTTCTGTCGATCTGCCCGACGGCGCAGTGACCGCCATCGTCGGTCCAAACGCCTGCGGCAAGTCGACCCTGCTGCGCAGCCTCGCCCGCCTGCAGACGGCGGGCACCGGGCAAGTCATCCTCGATGGGCAGTGCATCGCCAGCCAGAACAGCAAATCCGTTGCACGGCGCCTTGCCATCCTGTCGCAGTCACCTGTCGCTCCGGAGGGGCTGACAATCCGCGATCTGGTGCTGCGCGGTCGCACCCCGCATCAATCGGCCTGGCGCCAGCATTCGGTCGAGGACGCTGCCGCCGTGGCCGCTGCCCTTGCGGCGACGGGATTGGACGGCATGGAGCACCGGTCGCTCGATACCCTGTCGGGTGGTCAGCGTCAGCGCGCCTGGATCGCCATGGCCCTGGCGCAGGACACACAGTTGCTGCTGCTGGACGAGCCCACCACATTCCTTGATCTGCCGCATCAGATCGAACTTCTGGAACTGGTGCGAAGGCTGAACCAACAGACCGAGCGCACGGTTGCCATGGTCCTGCACGACATCAACCTCGCGGCGCGTTACTGCGATCACATCATCGCGCTGCGCGGTGGTCACGTGCACAGCCAGGGCAGCCCCAAAGACGTCATCACAGAGACCATGATGCAGGAGGTCTTTGCCCTGCCCTGCACCATCATCGCCGATCCGAACCACGCCACCCCCCACGTCATTCCAACCTGAGAAGGCTCTACCATGTCCATGCAAGAGAGATTTTCCTTCGAAGCGCAGACCCTGTTGCCCGGCCTGTCCTTTCCCGCCATCCGCAGCGTGATTCAGCAGCGCGCGCAAGAGTTTGACCTGCCGGTGGTGATCGACAGCGACGACGAGGTGCAGATCGAGACCACATATGGCAACTACAGCCTTCAGCGCCGCGACGAGTATTCCGTGGCCAGGATCGGCGCCCCTCGTGCGGATTGGCTCTATGTTCTGAAGGAAAGCCTCAGCGATACGATCGAGCACCTCGCTCCGGAGATCGCCGCAGAAATCTGCTGGTCCGATGCACAGGAAAGCGCCGGCCGCCGGCCACCGAATTTCCAGTTCATCACCGTCGAACACGTCGAGAGGATTCCCGGCTTATTTCTCCGCGTCACCGCGCACGCAGAGGATCTGACCCATTTCACGACGGATGCAATTCACTTCCGCCTGGCCCTGCCGAACCCGGCTCTGGACACGCCGCAATGGCCCTATCTGTCGGAGACCGGCCAAACGATCTGGCCCAAGGGAGACGCCACGCTGCACCGCCCAGTCTATACGGTCCGCGCGCTGGATGTCACAACCGGACGCCTGGTCTTTGACATCTTTGAACATGACGGCGGACGGGCCACCGAATGGGCGCGCAGCGTCAGCCCCGGTTGCCGTGTTGGCCTGACTGGCCCTGGCGGCGGCGGCATCCCGGAGGTCGAGACGATCATGATCTATGCCGATGAAACCGGATTTCCTGCCGTCGCACGTATCCTCGACGCCCTCGGCCCCAAGGCCTCCGGCCGCGTGGTGCTGGAGCTGACCGCCCCCGAAAGCGCAGACTACCTCATGCCGCATCACCCCGGAATACGCATCGAGCATCACGGTTCGAACGCCGGGGACCTCGGGGATCTCGCCATTGCGACGCTTGCGAATACGCCGGGCCATATGGTCTGGCTGGCCGCGGAAAAGAGCGCAGCCCAGAAAGTCCGGGCGCATTTGAAATCTGCCGGCTTCAACGCCAAGGATCACTACATTGCCGCCTATTGGACCCGACCGGCGGAGTCTGATGCATAGCCTTAACTTGACAAAAACGCTATGCTAAATTAGGCGCCAATCTTGGGGCCATTGCCTCTTTCTAGCCAATCACGGATCGCATGACCGCGCGCATCGTGTAGCCAAGCCATTCTGCCAGCACCCCGCTTACTGAGCGGGATCAGTGCCAGGCGTTGCTAGACGGAGCCGACAATGAAAAAGTCCCTCGTTTTTACGACATTCCTGCTGCTGCCGGTGCTCGCCACGGCACAGACTGCGGCTCCGGACGCTCCCGCGACGCAAGCTCCTGTTCCTGACGTTGCCACTGATATGATGGCCCCTGCGGCACCGACCTCCCCGGACACGCCGGATACGCCAATCACTGCAGAGACCGCCCCGGTGACGACAAGCGAGAGCCCTGCCACCGATCGGACTTCCGCGACTCCGTCGACCTCAGAGAACCTCCCGGTCGCGCGCAGCAACGCGGACGATGTGTCATCTGCGGCATCCGAACCGGCGTCTGCTCAGGATCTGCCGTCAATGGCGCGAGGCGCCTTCGACGAGGCCAAGACATTCCTGCGTGACGGCGGCCCCTCGATCTGGGCCATTGCCGCCCTGTCGGTCATCACGTTGACGCTGATCTTGTGGAAAATCTGGCGCCTGGCGCTGATCGGCGCCTGGTCGAAAGGCAAGGCCCGTCAAGCGGTCGCCGCCTATGAAGCAGGCGATGCGGACCGGGCGCTGACGCTGGTCCAGGGTCGCCGTGGCGTCCGGTCCAAGGTGGTTGCCGCGGCTCTGTCCGCGTTGAAGTCGATGCCTGATGCACATGCCCGCGAGGAAACGGCCCGCGTCGCAAAACGCGAACTCGGCTCGGCCCGCAGTGGCCTAGGCGCGCTGGAACTGATCTCCACCATCGCGCCGCTGCTGGGTCTCCTTGGCACCGTTATGGGAATGATTGCGGCCTTTCAGGCGCTGCAGGCCGCCGGATCGAAGGCCGATCCCTCGATGCTGGCCGGTGGTATATGGGAGGCGCTGCTGACCACCGCTGCCGGTATGGCGGTTGCCATTCCTGCCTCTGCGGCGCTGACGTGGTTCGAGTCGGTCATCGACCGCATTCGCCGCGATGTCGAAGATGGTGCGACCCGTCTGTTTGTCACCGAGAAACCGCAAACCATCCGACTTGCGGCGGAATGATCCACAATGCTGTTCGACACTCCTGCCCGCCCGCGGCGCAAGCCGAGCCTCACGCCGATGATCGACGTGGTGTTCCTTTTGCTGGTTTTCTTCATGCTGGCGTCACGCTTTGGCATCGACGCGGCCTTGCCATTGCCGCTTGCGGCGGGTGGCGGTGAGTACACCGGCCCACCACGCCTGATCGATGTGGCGCCGAGCGAGGTCTATGTGAACGGCAGACCAGTGGCGGAAGCCGAGCTGGCGGTCGCACTGACGCCCTTGGTCGAGGACAAGGCCGACGTGCTGATCCTGCGCGGCAAGGACGGCGCGAGCCTGCAACGTATCGTGACCCTCACCGAAGTGCTGCGCGGCGAAGGGTTCACCTCCGTCGTGTTGGTGGAGTAGTCGTTGATGGACCTGACAGACGCCCCCCGCCGCCCACGCGCGGAATCGATCGTTCCAATGATCAACGTGGTCTTTCTGCTGTTGATCTTCTTTCTGATGACGTCCCGCCTGGCCCAACCCGATCCCTTTGAGGTGAACCCACCCGAAGCAGATTTGGAGACACCACTGGACGCCGACGCAACGCTCTATGTCGACAAGGCTGGCAGGTTGTCTTTTGACGGGCAGGACGGCGATGCGGCATTGGCCCGCCTGGCAGAACTCTCGTCAGCTGATGCCGTGCTGCAATTGCGGGCCGATGCAGAGCTTGAAGCGGCCACCGCCGCCGGATTGCTGAGGGATCTGTCGGCTGCCGGGTTTGCCCGCGTCGAACTGGTGGTGAGCCCGAAATGAAACATTGGATAGAAGGTAGCCTGTTTGCCGCGCTGGCGATCGCGGCGCATGTGGCAATTTTTGCAAACATCCCCGCCGATGGCAGCGAAGATGCTGGGGCGGGCGGTGAAGCCCTCATCTCGCTTGCCGGGGCCGCACCCACAGTCCGTGAGATGGTGCAAAAGTGGGAACGACCGCCGGAAACACCCCCGGTTCTGGAAGAAACCCTCGACACGCCCGATATGGATATTGCGCCGCCAGAGCTGCCCCAGGTCGAAAGCGCGCCTGCGCCGCGAGCCGAGGTCCGGCTGGCCATGAGCGAACCGGAAGACACTGCGACACCGGAAATCGACACGACTCCGGCGCCTCCTCCGCCGGAACCAAAGCCTGAGCCGGAACCAGAGCCAGAGCCAGAGCCAGAAGACATTCCCGAAACGGCACAGAAAGCCGAGACCACCAGCGCAGGTCGGGCCGAGCAACGTGCAGCCGGTTCCGGTGGCGGCAGTCAGGCCGGCGCGTCCGCCGAGACACGAACGAGCACCGCCAGCAAAGGCCGACAAGCCAAGCTCAGGGCCGTATGGGGTGCAAAGATCCGCGCCAGTATCGCACGCCGTCAGCGCTACCCCTCCGGCGGGCGTGGCGACGCTGCCGTCGTGGTCACCCTGACGGTCAGCCGGGATGGCCAACTCTTGAACTACGGAGTTGCCAGGTCTTCCGGCTCTGCCGCCTTTGATCAAGCCGCCCTGCGTGCGGTTGCAAGCGCCCGCCGCTTCCGCAAAGCGCCGCGCGACCTTCCGGGATCGCAGTTCTCTTTCTCGCTCAAACTGGTCTTTAACCGCTGAAATAACCGCTGAAATAACCGCGGACATACGCGGACTGAACGGTCGGGTTTTCGCCAAAACTGTCATCAAGAGCGGCGCACTGAAACCAGCGCGCGCATGGACAGGCTAATCCGTCATTTCTGGCCCATGGCCCGGACCGTCGCACCCCTGCCAAGGAACTAAACCCAAGTTTCCCTGAACGTGAGCGGAACAAAAGCACGTTGTTCCCGTTGTATTATCGAAGCTCGCGACGGGCGAGCAACGTAACACGGCAAAGGAGACTCCCATGCTTGGTTGGGCACTGACATTCCTGGTGATCGCGCTGATCGCGGCCGTCTTTGGCTTTGGCGGCATCGCCAGCGCCTCGGCCGGGATCGCACAGATCCTCTTCTTCATCTTTCTGGTGCTGTTCGTCGCCGCGATCATCTTTCGCGCTGTACGCCGCTAACAGGCAGCCGCTGACGACACCCCAAGATTTCCTCGCTCGAAAGGATATGACATGACAGCTGCACTGAACGTGAAACCACAAATCGCCCCAGTGGAAACCGGTGTTCGGGACACGACGCCAATTGCCGAAGGGCTGAGCGACGTGCTGGCGGATACGTACCGTCTCACTCTGAAGACCCATATTTATCACTGGAACGTCGAGGGGCCATTGTTCTTCTCGCTGCACAATCTCACCGAGACCCAATATCAGGATATGTTCGCCGCCGCAGATGAGCTGGCTGAGCGCATCCGGGCCCTTGGGCACCTGACGTCGGGCAAGATCAGCGGCGTGCTTTCGGACAGCGCAATCGACGATCTGGGCCAGATGCCGAGTGCCGGCGAGATGTGCAAGGATCTCGAACGTGACCACATGCGCCTGGCACACCGCCTGCATGCGCTCATTGAACTGGCGGAAGCGCGCAAGGATATGGTCACAGGCGATCTGGCGACCGAACGCGCGGCCTTTCACGAAAAAGCCGCATGGATGCTGAGGGCGATGTCCGCTTCGTAAAATCGCGGCGCATCCACGAAAAACGCCCTGCGGACTGAAACGTGCGCAGGGCGTTTTCATATCTGCTCGCCCCGCATTCGACTGGAGCTGCAGACATGAAAAAACCCCGGACATCTCTACCCAGGGTTCTCAGCTTTCATCAAAGGCTGCGATCAGCTAGTCAGCGTATCGGTCGATGAAAAGAACATCGCCTGGCTGATGGCAGAGATCACCTGATCGGGCACATAAGGCTTGGCAATCATGAACGCAGGCTCGTGGCGCTCGCCAGTCAGCAGGCGCTCGGGGAAGGCCGTGATGAAGATGACCGGAACATCGCCCAATTCTTCCAGCAGATCGGCCACGGCATCAATGCCGCTCGAATTATCGGCCAGCTGGATATCCGCAAGGATCAGATCCGGCTTCTCTTCCACGCCCAGCTTGACGGCAGCCTTGCGCGTCCGTGCGATCCCGGTCACCTCATGCCCCATCATGGAGGCAATGCCTTCGAGATCCATCGCAATGATCGCCTCATCCTCGATGATCATGATCTTTCCGGTCACAGCCTGCTGCATCTCATCGCGGGCCAGCTGGATCAGCCGTGCTGCCTCATCTGCCTCGATTTCCATGACCTCAGCGACTTCACTGACGGAAAATGCTTCGACCGTGTTCAGCAAAAGCGCTTCGCGGGTGTTGGGCGTGAGAGATGCCAGATGCTGCAAAGCCCGCGCGCGCGGGCCCTCATCAAATTCGGCAACGGGCTGGCCAGAGCTGCCCCAGAGTTTGTGGAATACTTTGAAGAGGGCGACTTTGCCTCCGACTTCTTCCGCATCAAAACAGGAAGGATCAGTCAGGATCGCCTCCAGAGTGGAAGCCGCATAGGTGTCGCCAGAGGACTGAGCCCCGGTCAGCGCACGTGCATAGCGGCGCAAATAGGGCAGATGCGGTGCGATGAGGTCCGACAGAGTCAGGGCTTGTCCTGTTGTAGAGGTCGACAATTTTTTTCTCCTGTCACCAAAAATTCTATGGAACAAACGCACGGTCTTCGCGTTTGTTCCATAGAAATGTAATTTAACTTACGCCTGAAGGTAAAAGGTGTTGCGGGAGAAACGAATGGCAAACAGGCCTCAGAATCAGCCATGGGACACTCTAATCGACGAAAACCTGAAGAAGGTTTTTGTCGAGGATGCAAACGCGGATTTACCGCCGCATCTGATGGAGCTGCTTGATCGTCTGGACAAGATCCCGGTTGCGAATGGGGCGGGTCAGGTAGCTGGCATGCCCTCCCACTCGCAGGAGGAGGCCGAATAATGGACCGACAGGATGCCAAGGCTGAACTGACCAGCCATATGAAGGTGCTGCGCGCCTTCGCCATGAGTTTGACCCGAAATGACGCTGCTGCCGATGACTTGGTACAGGACACCGTGTTGAAAGCATGGACAAACCTGGAAAAGTTCCAGGAAGGCACCAATATGCGGGCCTGGCTGTTTACCATCCTGCGCAACACCTTCTATTCGAACCGCCGCAAAGCGGTGCGCGAGGTCGAAGATTCCAGCGGGGCGATTACCGAGAGCATCTCGGTCAAACCGGCACATGATGGACGGTTGCAGCTTGCAGAGTTCCGCCGCGCCCTTGGCGAACTGCCGGTCGAGCAGCGCGAGATCCTGACGCTGATCGGCGTGCTGCAATATTCCTACGAAGAGGCGGCCGACGTCTGCGGCGTAAAGGTCGGCACCGTCAAGAGCCGCCTTAACCGTGGGCGCGAGGCACTCACTCTCAAGATGCAGATGAACTCTGATGATCGCATGGAGTTGACGGATGCAGCCACCCACGCCGTTGTCGCAGCAAGTGGTGGAACCGCCGCGTGAACAGAATGAACTTCCCGTCCCTGGCCATCATGCGTGGCCGGGGTGACCCCAAAAACGACTCTCTCCCCCATGATACAAACGACGCATCCAGGCCCTTCGCCTGGGCGCGCGGGCTGTCTGTTCGCCTCGCCGTATTGCTTTCTGGTGCGATGGTGCCCCTCGGCCTGATCGCGGTAGACCAGACCGTGCGCCTGCAACAAGAGGTCGCAGAATCCAATAATCTGAGCCTGCAGGCCCTTACGGCGGAGTTCGCGCAGGAAGAGCGCGAGATCATCAAATCCGCTTTCGCTGCTGCGGAAACGCTCGCGCTGTCTGTGCCGGATTTGGCGACTGATGTCGAACGGTGCAAGTCGCTGATGGGGCGGTTCATCGACGCAACTGAAGACCGCTACAGCTTTGCCGGTTTCCTGCCAAGAGACGGCGTCATGAGTTGCGCGTCCAGCAATCTCACCATTGATTACTCGGCCAATCCGAATTTCCCGGACTGGATGCGCCGCCCCGAGCGCGAGGTGCGGGTAAATTCCTTTGGTCCTGTCGCCGGTAGCTCCGTCCTGATCGTCTCGGAACCTGTGTTTGACGACAGTGATGCCTTTATCGGCAACCAGATCATTCACGTTCCGCACGACCGCATAGACAAGCAGTTCCAGGCCAAGTTGGGGGAACGCCCCATCGACCTCGTCACGTTGAGCGCCGAAGGAGAAATCCTCAGCGCTTCAGGGGCGCGGGAAACTGCCTTGGAGCGGCTGCCAGCCGGCATGAGCATCAAGGAACTCATCGCGCTCAACCCCCGACACATCGAAACAGAGAATGCCGCAGGTCAGACCCGGCTTTTCTCCATTGTCCCGGTGCTGAGCGATGGGTTTTACGTGATTGGAAGTTGGGACCCGGACGGAAAACACACACCGTCAGAAACCGGCGTCCTGAAAAGCCTGCTGCTGACGCCTGCGCTGTTTCCGATGCTGATGTGGCTGGTCAGCCTATTCCTGATTTATATCGCACTGGACCGTCAGGTCGTCCGGTATCTGCGGCTGATTGGCCTGCAGATGCGCCAGTTCGCACGCGCCCGCGTATTGCCGGAAAAACCAGACGGCACCTACATGCCACATGAATTGGAAGTGATCGAAAACCAGTTCACTCAGGTAGCGGAGAAATTGCTGCACGACGAGGCCCAGCTCTTTGACGCAATGCACGACAAGGATGTGCTGCTGAAAGAGCTTCATCATCGGGTGAAGAACAACCTGCAGCTCATTTCCTCGATTATCTCCATGCAGATCCGGCGCACTACGAACAAGACGACCGCCGCCGCGCTACAGACCGTCAATCGCCGCGTGACCAGCATGGCAACTGTGCACCAGACGCTCTACCAGGCCTCCGAGCTGGGTCGGGTACAAGCGAGCGATCTGCTGCGGGATGTGGTCAAGCCGCTGACCGAGTTGGCCCCGACCAGCGCACCGGTGCCCAAGATCGATATTTCGCTCGACTCTGTCGTGTTGTATCCGGATCAGGCAGTGCCACTGTCCCTGCTCACCGTCGAAGCTGCGACCAATGCGTTGAAGTACCTGGGCGTCGACAAGAATGGCGAGCGCTGGGTGAAAGTGTCGCTCGAGGTACTGGATGACCTGCAAGTGTGCCTGACGATCACGAATTCCATATCGGACGACAGCACTGAATTTGAGGATGAAAGCACCGGCCTCGGCAGCCAACTGATCCGCGGGTTCGCCCGGCAGCTGGAGTGCAGCCCTCAGATTACCGAAGGTGAAGACAGCTATGAGGTGAGCATCACGTTCGAGACACTCCCCTTTGAGGCGGAAGATCGGGCATTGTCCGGGGTCTACGACGAAGGCTGATCCCGGCACGCGCCGCGAAATATCTTGCCGGCCGTCCCGCATCGGGGCGGCCTTTTTCGTTCGGCTCCCTGCCGTTTTCCCGGTTGCAAACAGATGTGCGCCAGTTCTCGCCCATGGCGCACAAAATACCGCGCGCCTCGGAACCATGCTCGCATCGCCACGTTGTCTGACTGAAGCACGAGCACGCATATGAAGTCACGAAATAGGAGCTAAGGCCATGAAAAACCTTCTTATATCCACGTCCCTTGTTCTCACGATGGGTTTGCCTGCTGTGGCTGCCGAGACCAGCGACATGTTTCGCAGCGAAGCAGGCCCGGCCGAATTCCATGCCTCATCATTCGTCGGAAAACGTATCTATCAGACCGAAAACGATGCCTTGAAGGATGGCATGGACGGCGTGCAGGATGGCTGGGCTGATATTGGCGAAGTCAACGATGTCATCCTGAGCCGTGACGGCACCGCAGAGGCTATTCTGGTCGACATTGGTGGCTTCCTCGGCATCGGCGAGAACCAGATCGCCGTCGATATGGATGCGCTGCAATTTGTGCGAAACGGTAACTCCGATGGCGGCGCAGACGGCTACTTCTTGGTGTTGAACGCACCGGCAGAAGCGCTGAAAACAGCTCCCGCCTATGAGATGTCTGGCACGGGCGCCGACACCTCGAGCCTGAGCGGCGAAGACACTAACCAGACCGAGAGCGCAGAAGCATCCACAACGGCGAACCCGTCCAACAATAGTGCACCAATGAGTGCCGACGCGCTGACCGGGGCCACAACCTTTGACGCCAATGATGAGATGATCGGCGAGATCGCTGACATCGTGATGGACAGTGAGGGTGACATTAACGCGGTTGTCGTCGATGTCGGTGGTTTTCTCGGCATTGGTGCCAAGCCCGTCAAACTGGAGCTTGATGATCTGACTGTCGAAACTGAGGAAGGCCGCGTGCGCGTCTATACGATGATGACCAGAGAGCAGATGCAGGCGCTGCCTGAATATCAGGGCTGACCCTGATAGCATTCACACGCGTAAACGATGAGAATTCCGGCCGGGCCCTGATGGGTCCGGCCAATTTTATACGCGGACTAGGTGAATTGCCTATCCGATCTGGGCCAGGCGCAAGGGCGAGACCAGTAGAGCGGCCGCCTATCACATGAACTGAGACGCCAGCCCGCCCAAACCAAGCATCAGCAGCATCACGGTTGCCAATGCAATCAGCCCGTCACCAGTCAGCATAGCGACCGCCAGCAGCGCAACGACCCCTCCCAAGATCGAGGATGTGAATGGCAGGATCTCCAAGAAAGGCATGATCAGGCCGCAAAGCAGGCAGACGAACTGAATGATCCGCAGAAAAGGCGGTGTCAAAAGCCACTGCAGTCGTTTCTTGAACCGGCGGTCCATCCAAGCAGCCACCTTGCGCAAGGCTCCGGTCGCCTTCTGGGTGTTCTTAGCCGAAAGCGAACGCTTTGACAGGAACGAGGGCAGCCACAGGTGATTGCGCCCCATGAGCATCTGGCCAGAGATCAACGCGATGGTCATCCCGCAGGCCGAGGAAAACAGGGGAATGCCGCTCAGCGGTGACACCAGCGCAAGAGAGGGAGCAACCAGCACCGCCGCGATTGATTTGACCCCCAGCTCATCCATCAATTCGGAAACCGTCAAACAGTCCTTGCCCTCACTCAGCAATTCATCGGTCTTATCCAATACGTCTTCGACTGGGTGAGCGGTCTGTGTCATAGGGTCCGTTTCTAAGAGTAGGTCAGCTTCGAATAAAACGCCTTCGACGCAGCTATGTTCCCGCGCAACATATTCGTTCCATCCATTGGGCGAGAAGCCACCGAAACACTTTCAGCGCCCCCTTCGCAGAAAAAAATCAGGAACATTCTGCGCGACAGCTCGTTGTCCTGTCAGATCCCACCGGGACAGAGATAAGTGATTTCAAGGAGCTAGAAGATGACACATCTGATCCGCACCACCGCCCTCGTAACGGCCATGGCCACCGCCGCGGGCGCAGCGACGATGGTTCAGGAAATCGACGTAAACGCAGACGTCAGCGCATTGGACAACTCCGAGGCAGTGGCCGTCTGGACCGATCTGGAAGCCGATCTCGAAACGGCGCTGGCCGCAAAACTGGTGAATCAGATCGCCGAAAAAGAAATGGAAGATGCTGCTGAAATCGACATCGACGTTGATACCGTCGCTCTGGCCTCCAGCTTTGAAACCGAGATGGGGATCGCAAACTCGGTGCTGGAGGGCGACGTCTCCGTCGACCTGCCCGGCAGCCAGTATGACCAGCGCTACACCCTGACCGTGACTGCTGAGCAGGCCAACATCTACTATCCCGAGGGCACTGATGTGACGACGCTGAATGTGGGCAGCGACGTGTTTTATACCGCGATGGTTGACGCCTTCGCGACTCATGTGGCCGAAAAACTGAAATAACGGAGAAATACGATGCGAATGATCTATCTTTCCATGGTTGCCGTGATCGGCTTGGCAGCCTGTGAAACCACCGAAGGTCTGGGGCGCGACGTCTCCAACCTCGGCAATGAGATTGAGACGGAAGCGCAAGAGGCGCAATAACCCTTGAAGTCTCGTCCCGAACACCCCGGTGCCATTTCGCACCGGGGTGTTTTTGCGCCTAGGGGCGTTTCACGCTGCTCAGCATCAATGGCATCAATATCGTCAGGATCATCAGGCGCATGACGTGATGGGCTGCGACAAAGGCCGGGTCGAGGCCAAGCGTCACAGCGATCGCCGCCATTGCCTCCACCCCACCGGGTGCAAATGCCACGATAAGCAGAGCCGGTGACATGCCCATGATCTGCATGCTGACCGCGATCGCCACCAGCGTGATCAGCACATTGGTGCCCGTCACCCAGAGCCCGGCCAGCAGATCCAGCCGCAATTGCGACATCTTCTGCCCGACGAAACGCGACCCGATCAGCGTCCCCATGACCAGAAATGCGACAAAGGTCGCTTCCTCCGGAGGACGGCCCGGCGTCACTGCAAAGATGTGACCCAAAGCGCTGCACAGGATCCCGGCGAGGAGATAAGCCGCTGGCACTTTCAGCCAGCTGAACAGGACCCCGACCCCCAGGGTCACCCCTACCAAAAGCGCCAGTTGCCACAGGCTCAGCACGTGATCCGGCATCAACTCCACCCCGGTCGCGCCAAAGACAGACGCGACGAGCACCGGAACACAGAGCGTCAGGAACAGCACCCGGATGCTTTGAACGATGGCGATACGCGAGGTCTGCCCATTATCGCTCAGCGACAACGCCAGCACATAGCTCAGATGTCCCGGCGCCGCAGCCAATATCGCATCCCGCGGGCTGAACCCCATCCAACGCCGCAATCCGAACCGGCAGATTTGCATAGAGACAAACAGGCTCACAGCGAGGATGGCGATGGTCACCGGCCAGGCCAGCGCGGTGGCCAGCATTTCACGGGTCACGCTGCTGCCGATGTTTATGCCCAGCAGCACAAAGGCGGTGGTCCGCAGCCAGACCGGCATAAAAACCGGCAACCCAAAGAGTGCCGCTACGGAGACAGCGGCCGCTGATCCGGTCAATGGGGCGGATGGGAAGCCGATGATTTCAAATATCAGGGTGCCCAGCATCGCCACAACAAGCGCGGCGGCCAGGCCAAATGCGTCACGAGCCGTCATATGTCCATCTGTATTTCGGTGGCGTTGGTCCCTTGTTCCGCCCGCCTTGTTGTTGTTGCTCCCAGGCATGGGAGAGAATGCCCACCGACCGGGACAGGCAGAACAGCCCGCGCGCCAAGGGCGGAGCAAAGCCCAGTTCTGCATAGATCACGGCGGTGGCGCCGTCGATATTCATCGGCAGAGCAACGCCTTTTTCAGCCGATATCTGCGCCTCGATCGCTTGTCCGATGTGCTGAAAACGGCCCGAAACGGCGCCTTTCTCCGCCGCCTCGGCAACCAATGCCATCAGGCGCGGCGCACGCGGATCGGTGGGTTTGTGGAACCGGTGACCAAAACCGGGGATGATCTTGCCATGTTCCGCACGCCAATCGTCCAGCGCCGTGGCCAGATCCCCCGCGTGGGCGTCGACGTGGTGATACAACTCCACCGCCTGCTCTCCCGCCCCGCCATGCACATCGCCCAGCATATTGATCGCCGTGGCCATCGCATTGTTCAAGGGCAAGCCGCATGTCACCGCCATGCGCGCCGCCGCGATCGACGGGGCCTGTGGGCCATGATCCACAGCCGAAACCAATGCTGCCTCGAACAGATGCGCCTGCGCGGGTGTCGGCCGGTCACCCCGCACCATCAGCCAGATCATCTCGGCAAAGCTGACGTTGCCGATCAGATCCTGCACGGGAGTTCCGCGCAGGTCTATACGGCCCGGCTCCATGTCGATGATGGACGTGCGCCACCAGTCACTCACATCGCTCATATCACGCGCTCCCGTCTCAGGGTTTCGATCTCATCCGCGCTCAGGCCGATGTCCTGCCAGATGCTGTCATTATCTGCGCCCAAGGCAGGCGGCGCTTGATCCGGAACGGGTCGATGGGTGCCAAACCGCACCGGCGCGCCTGCCAGCGTCAGCGGCGCGCCTGCGGTCTCGACCTCCGCGATGAGACCGCGATCTTTGATCTGCGGCTCCTCCAGTATCTGCGGCACCGTCAGCACCGGCCCCGATGGCACGCCAAGCGCATTCAGTTCCGCCACCCACTCCGCAGCGGGCCGGGTCCGAAGGACGCTTTCCAGCTCTGCCCGCAGCATGTGACGGTTGCGTTTGCGATCCTCTCGGGTGGCATAGTCCGCATGCGCCAGCAGATCGTCGCGCCCAAGATGCTGCGCCATGGAGTGCCACTGCTCATCCCGGTTTGCGGCCACATTGATCGGCCCATCCGCGCAGGCAAAGGTGCCCGAGGGCGCGGATGTGGTGTTCTCATTGCCATACGCACCGGGGGTTTGACCCGCGATCAGGTGGTTGGACACCACCCATCCCATGGTGGAGATCACCGCCTCGGTCATGGAAATATCCAGAAACGCGCCGCGCTCCGGATCATTCAGTGCCGCCGAGATTGCAAAGGCTGCGGTCATGCCGCCCACGGTATCTGCCAGCGGGTAGCCCACACGCAACGGCGCGCTATCGCCATCGCCGGTGATCGACATCACGCCGCTGATACCCTGCACGATCTGGTCATAGGCGGGGTTGTCCTTCCACGGGCCGTCCTGTCCAAAGCCGCTGATGGCGCAGTAGATGAGGCTGGGGTTTTCCGCCCTCAGCACCTCATACCCGAGGCCAAGGCGGTCCATCACGCCGGGGCGGAAGTTCTCAACCAAAACATCAGATGTGCGAACAAGGCGCTTTAGCAGCGCCTTGCCCTGTTCGTGTTTCATGTCGAGGGTGACAGATTTCTTCTGCGCGTTCTGCGCCAGAAAGCTCACCCCCATCAGGGACTTATTCCGCTCCGGATCCGCCCCGAGTTGTCGGGCCAAATCCCCGGTTCCCGGGCGCTCAACCTTGATGACCTCCGCCCCCAGCAGGGCCAGCTGATAACAGCAATACGGCCCCGCGAGCACATTGGTCAGGTCGAGGACCCGGACCCCGGAGAGCGGCTTAATCCCCATCGGCCACCCCGGCAGCACGGGCACGGGCGCGGCGGGCACGGTAGCTTGGCACGATCACCAACAGTGCAGCCAGTACCAGCAGGCCCAGCGTCATCGGACGGTCAAGGATGAAGGAAATCCCGTCATACAGTTGCATCGAACGGGCGAAGTTATCTTCCAGCATCCGGCCAAGGATGAAGCCGATGAGCAGCGGTGCCAGCGGATAGTCCGCAAAGCGCAGCACCGTCGCACAGATGCCAAAGCCGACAAGGATCAACAGCTCTGTCGCGTTGTTCTGTCCGATATAGGACCCCATCAGGGTGAAAAACAAAATGAACGGGATCAAATAGTTGCGCGGGATCGACAGAACCTTGGCGATATAGGGAATAAGCGGCAGGTTCAGCACCAGCAGCACAAGGTTGCCGATATACATAGAGATGATAACCGCCCAGAAGATATGCGGGCTGTCGATCATCAGGCGCGGACCCGGTGTGACGTTGAGCGCGATCAATGCGCCCAGCAAGATCGCCGTGGTGCCGGACCCCGGAATACCCAGCGTCAAGAGTGGCACAAACGAGCCGGTACAGGCGGCGTTATTGGCGGTCTCGGGTGCGGCAAGTCCCTTGATAGAGCCTTTGCCGAACTCTTTTTGCTCTTCTTCCGTGGCGATGTTGCGCTCCACCGCATAACCAAGGAACGATGCAATGGTTGCGCCCGCTCCCGGTAGAACACCGATAAAGAACCCCTGAATGGACTGACGTCCGATCACCGGCGCAATCTTGCGCGCCTCTTGTCCGGTGATGCGCAGGCCGGTGATCTTGCCACCGTTCTCACCACCCTGAGCCGAACGGCCCGGGTTCATCACCAGAAAGATTGCTTCGGGCAGGGCAAACATCGCCATCGCGAGCGTAATGAAGCTGAGGCCGGATTGCAGATCCATCAGACCCATCGTGAAACGCGGCATGTTGAATAGCGCGCCCTCACCCACCGTGGCCATCATCAGGCCCAGAAGCGTCATCATCAACGCCTTGGCCACATTGCCGGTGCCGGCAAAGGCCGCGATCGCCGACAGCCCCACGACCATCAGCGCGAAATACTCGGCCGAGTGGAACAGCAACGCCACCGTCGACAACATCGGCGCAAAGACCATCAAGAGGATCGCACCGACAGTGCCCCCCATGAAGGACGAGATCGCCGCAATGGTCAGCGCCTTGCCGGCCATGCCGGCGCGCGCCATTGGGTAGCCGTCGAAACTGGAGGCCACGGTGCCCGCGACCCCCGGCGCGTTGAGCAGGATCGATGAGGTCGATCCCCCGAAGATCGCACCGTAGTACACCCCAGCCAACAGGATCAGCGCGGCAGAGGGGTCACCCAGCGTAATCGCGACCGGGATCATGATCGCGATGATGGACATAGGGCCAAGCCCCGGCAGCATCCCGATGAACGTCCCGATCAGACAACCGCCGATCACCATCAGGATATTTGTAACTGAAAAGGCCGTAGAGAGGCCGATCATCAAACCTTCGAGCATCTGAGCCTCCGATTATCCGAGAAAGAACGGCAAGGGCCGCAAGAAGATGCCGAGCACGCCCTCAACAAGATACCAGACAATGCCAGTAGCGAGGGCGGCGACGGGGATCAGGATCCACAGCTTGCGCTCGCCGAGGATCATCGCACCGACGGTCAAGAACCCTGCAGTGGACAGCAGGAACCCCGCCGGACGCAGCAGCAGCGCATAGGCCACCATCAACCCCAGCAGCAATGCAGCCTGGCCGATATTGTAATCCCCGAGGCGCCGATAATCGATGTCGGGTGTTTTCGCCTCGCTACTGGGTTTTTCAAGCCCCAAGAGGATAACCAGAGACGTCAGGATCGACAGAACTGCCAGAACCTTCGGGAATGTGCTCGGCCAGATCGGGTTTCGCTGCATAAACGGCGGCAAAAGCTGATCCATGGTGAAAAAAGCCGCATAGCCATAGGCCAGGGCGATGCCGAGAATGATCAACGCGATCCAACGGTCGAGCGCCATGATCTCCTCCTGTGTTGAGTGGGGGGGTATGGGAAAGGGTCCGGCACCTGACTGTGGTGCCGAACCGGATCGTGTGTGTCGCGCGCTTAGAGGAAGCCCAGCTGCTTCATCAGGTCGCCGATGGTCTTTTCCTGACCTTCAAGGAAGCTGCGGAAGTCATCACCGGAATTGTGGATGTTGACCCAGCCATTTCGAGCGCGAACATCTTCCCACGCATCGGTGTCATACATCTTGGCCAGCGCGTCCTGATAGGCGGCCACTTTATCCTCTGACAGACCCGGTGCGCCGAAGAAGCCGCGCCAGTTCACAAAGGTGGTGTCGAGGCCTTGCTCGCTCATGGTCGGCGCCGTGTCATAGGCGGGCACGCGTTCGTCTGCGGTCACACCGAGGATTTTGACTTCGCCCGCGTCGGCCAAAGCGATGGCTTCGGAGAAACCAGTGGACAGCGCCTTGATCTCGCCAGACAGCAGCGCAGCCATTGCCTTTCCGCCCGCGTCATAGGGGATGTATTTCAGCGCAGTCGGATCTTCGCCCGCCGATTGCATCACCATGGCCGCTACCAGGTGGTCCATGCCGCCTGGAACGGAGCCACCACCCACAGCCGTGCCGCGCGGATCTTCGCGGTAGGCTTCAAGGAACTCTTCCATATTGTTGATCGGGCTGTCCTTGGCCACAACCATAGCCGCATAGTCCCCGATCGTGCCGGCAACCAGGGTCAGATCACGGAAGTTGTGCGGGAACACACCCGTCAGCGAGCGGATCACGATGGGTGTGGAATTCACCATCAGCGTGTCATCCAGGCTCTCGGCGTTCTCGATCATATAGCCGATCGCCTTACCGCCGCCGCCGCCAGACATGTTTTCATAGGATGCGGTGCCAACAAGGCCGCCTTTGGTCAGGGCCTCACCAGTGCCGCGCGCGGTGCCATCCCAACCGCCACCGGCACCGCCGGGGATCAGGAAATGGACTTTGTCGAGAACTTGCTCGGCACTCGCCGGTGTCCCGAATGTCAGGGCTGCCGCAGCAGCAGCCATCAGGGCGCGACGGCCCAGCGCAAAAGATGTCATAATGTTCCTCCCATTTGACAAACACGCAATAGCGCGCTCATGAAGAATGGTATCCCGGCCCAAGCTGACACAAACCTGACACGGAGCAGATGTTTCACCCCCATGCGGTACTTACTCGTTGAAGATAACGATCAGCTTGCAAACGCGGTGCTGGATCGACTGACGCTTGACGGTCATGTTGTGGATCGGGCAGCGGACCTTGGTACGGCCGATGATTTCATCGCAACAACCGAGTACGACTTGATTCTTCTCGACATCATGCTGCCCGATGGGGATGGGCGACAATTCCTGCAATCTCACCGCGCCGCCCAGCGCGACACGCCGGTGATCGTTCTGACGGCACGCTCGGAGGTCTCTGACCGGGTCAGCGTTCTGGACCTGGGTGCCGATGACTATATCGTCAAACCCTTCGATTTTTCCGAGTTGGAGGCCCGCTGTCGGGCCGTTCTCCGGCGACGCAGCGGCGGGGCAAGCAACATTCAGAGTTTTGGAGATGTGGTTTTTGATCCGCTGGCCTGCACGCTGACCGTTGATGGTCAAAAAATCCGACTTCGCAATCGGGAGTTGCGCCTATTCGAGATCTTCATCGGTGCACCGGATCAGGTCTTTTCGAAGTCAAAACTGGTGGATCGGCTGTTTTCCTACGATGTAGACGCTTCTGAAAACGCAATTGAAGTCTACGTCGGGCGACTGCGCAAACACCTTGAGGGCGCACAGACGCAGATCGTCACCGTGCGGGGGCTCGGCTATCGGTTGAGCACATCATGAACACGCGAATCCTGCTGCGCGGCTCCATTCGACGACGCCTGATTATCCAGTTGCTGACCGGCGCGGCGCTGCTGGCGAGCCTGATGTTTCTGGTCGTGCAGAACTACGCCCGCGACCTCGCCGGGCAAAGTCAGGACGAGATCCTCTCCGCCTCGATGACGGCCATTCTTGATTCTGCATCGGTGCGAAATGGCGATCTGACCGTGGACATTCCCTATTTCGCCTTCTCGATGCTCGGCAATATCAGCGAAGATCGCGTATTTTATGCCATCACCCGTAATGGCGCTTTCCTCACCGGCTATCCTGACCTACCCAAGCCCGTTGCAAGCAGCGGTATCGCGCCGCGGTTCCAGACCGCGCGCTATGATGGCGAGGAAATCCGCATGGCCACCGCCACCCGGCGCCTGTCGGTCAGCGGCACGCCAGATTTTGTAGAAGTGACGGTCGCGCAAACACGCTACGGGTTGCGTCAGCAACTGGCCGGGATTTCACAGACTGTGGCCGGGTTTGGTATCGGTTTTTTTGTGATTGCAGCGGTATTTGGCATTCTTGCAGCACAATCCGCGATCCAACCTCTGCGCCAGCTGGCAGGCTCTGTTTCGCGAAGGGGGCTTTCCGACCTGCGGCCCGTCTCAGCGCCGGTTCCGGCGGAAATGGAATCCCTCGTAGGCGCGCTCAATGGCTTCATGAGCCGTCTCAAAACATCGCTTTCGCGCTCTGAAGATCTGATTGCAGAAGCGGCGCATCGGGTACGCACGCCCCTGACCACCGTGCGCACTCAGGCCGAAATCACCCTGCGTCGCGTCGACAAGCCGGAGAATCGCCAGGCCGTGCGCGAGATGATCCGCGCCATCGACGAAAGCAGCCGCGCCGCCGGGCAGCTGCTGGATCACGCCATGGTGTCCTTTCGATCTGACCATCTGGAGCTTGAAGATATTGAACTCACCCGATTGGCGCAGGATGCCGTGTCCCGGCTGCGCCCGATGGCGGAACTGCGCGACATCGATCTGGAAATCCATGTGCCGAACACCGCAATGACGGTGAAAGGTGATCCCATCCTGATGCAGAGCGCCCTGTTAAACCTGCTCGACAACGCCATCAAATACTCTCCGCCAGACAGCTGCGTGCATGTTGTTGTGCGTCTCAAAGCAGACGAAGGCGAAATTACGGTCCGCGACGAGGGCGCAGGTTTTCCCAAGGCCGACATGGGCCGCCTCACGCGGCGCTTTGTGCGCGGCGGCAATACGGACGCAGTGGTCGGATCGGGTCTCGGTCTGACCATCGCAAACGAGGTCGCCCGCGCCCATGGCGGACGCCTTTTCCTGACCAACCACAGCGATAAAGGTGGCGCATGCGCAAGCTTGTCTTTTCCATTGGCCTGATCTTTCTCGCACTCGTGCCCCCGGCCCATGCATTTGAAGTCGAGAACCACATTAGTGTCGGACCTGCCGATGCCCGCCGCGTTCTGCGTGTCATTTCTACGGGTGATGCCGAGTTTTTTGAGCCGACCCTGCGGGACTTCCTGCACGACCTTCCCGACGTTCGGATTGAATACACCGTGGCCAGTTCCGGCGAGATGATGAAAGCGCTCGACGAGGAAGGCGTCGACATGGATCTGGCGATCTCCATCGCCACAGACCTTCAGACCAAGTTGGTGAACGATGGCGAGGCGCAGCGCTACAGCTCTCCGACCACGGAGCGGTTGCCCGCGTGGGCACGCTGGCGCGAACACCTCTTTGCCTTCACGCAGGAACCTGCGGCGGTGGTGCTGTCACGCAAAGCACTGGCTGGTTTGCCACTACCTGAAAACCGTCAGGACCTGATCGCGTTGATCCGCGACAATCCCGAGAGATTTCAAAACAAGGTCGGCACCTATGACATCCGCACCTCTGGCCTTGGCTATCTCTATGCCACGCAGGATGCGCGGACCTCGGAAACCTATTGGCGGCTGAGCGAGGTGATGGGATCGGTCGGCGTACGCCTCTACTGTTGCTCCAGCCAGATGATCGACGATGTCGCCTCGGGCGAATTGGCGATGGTTTACAACGTCTTGGGCAGCTATGCGCGCGAGAAGAGCAACACGGATGATGTGATTGTGCTGCTGCCGCAGGACTACACCGTCGTCGCCTTGCGCACAGCCTTCATTCCGCGCGACAGCAAATCGCCCGAGTTGGCGGGGCTGATGATTGACCACCTGATTTCACGCGGATGGCAGGCGGCGCCCGGTGCGTTTTCAGTCCTGGAAACGGACTCCTGGAGCGACGACACCCAGGCCCTGCGTCGTATCCGCATGGGGCCTGGGCTTTTGGTCTATCTGGACGCGTTCAAGAAAATCGCATTCCTGCGCGAATGGAGCAGCGCCGTCTTGCAGTAGGCCGCACCTCAGCCCGCTTGACCACCGGGAATGCGGCGCGCGCCCACCGTCAGCTCACCCACCGAGCGCGCCAGACTGTGGCGGTCGAGGCCAAAGTGGCGGTAAAGATCGCCGATGGTACCCGTCTGGCCGAAGTGTTCGACGCCATGCGACACCACCCGGTGCCCGGCAACCGATCCCAGCCACGACAATGTCGCGGGATGGCCATCAATCGCGGTGATCAACGTGCAATGGCCCGGGAGGTCCCCGAGTAGATGCTCCACATGCGACACGGCCTTTGAGTTGCCGCGCGCCCGTTCACGCTGCGCCGCCGTCCAGCCCGCGTTAAGACGATCCGCCGATGTGACCGCAAGCACTGCAACATCACGGCGATGCTCACCAACCAGACCGGCCGCCGCAATCGCCTCATCCGCGACCGCGCCCTGATAGGCGATCACCACCGAGCAATTCGGTCCCGGCTTGCGCAACCAATAGGCCCCATCAATCGCCCCTTGGCGGAAAGCATCATCGACGCGCTGCCCCGGCTGCTCCAGGGGTTTGGTGGTCAGCCGCAGATAGACCGACCCGCCGGTCTCATCCCGCAGCCAAGTGCGTTCGTCCGGGTCGCCGTCGCCATCGCGCTGCATGTAGTCAAAGGCCCATTCCATGATCACCGCAAGTTCGTCCGCAAAGGCGGGCTCAAAGCTCGCCAACCCGTCCTGCGCCATGCCCGTAAGGGGCGTGCCGACAGATTGGTGCGCGCCGCCTTCTGGCGCCAGCGTCACACCCGAGGGCGTGCCAACGATCATGAACCGCGCATCCTGATAGCAGGCGTAGTTCAGCGCGTCCAAACCCCGGTGAACGAAGGGATCATAGACTGTCCCGATCGGGATCACCCGCTTGCCCCAGAGGCTATGCGACAGGCCCGCCGCGCCCAGAAGCAGGAACAGGTTCATCTCGGCGATGCCAAGTTCGACATGCTGACCTTGCGGGTCAAAGTTCCACTTGGCGGTCGAAGGAATGCGATGCTCGATAAACGCATCCTTCTGTGCCTCTCGCGCAAAGAGCTTGCGCCGATTGACCCATGGCCCAAGCCCCGTGGTGCCGGTCACATCCGGCGAGGTGGTCATGATCCGCGCCGCCAGATCGCTGTCGCCCCGCGCCAGATCGTCGAGGATCTTGCCAAAGGCCATCTGCGTTGAAATCTCGCGGCTGCTGTCCACCGCCACCGCCGGCACCGAAAGCCGCGCGTCCGAGTAGCGCCGCGCCCCCTTGGCAAAAAACGGCACCTGATCGAGGTAGGCCTGAAAGCCCGCGGCATCTGAAACGGTTGCCATGGGCTCCCACTCCTGCCCCTCGGCCACGCCCATATGGGTCTGCCACTCTGCCATTTGCGCCTTCGTCATCAGGCCGCCGTGGTTGTCCTTGTGGCCCGCAATCGGCGTGCCCCACCCCTTGATCGTATACGCAAGGAAACAGGTCGGGCGGTCGTGGTCGATTGCGGCGAATGTGTCCGCCATGGTCTCCACGCAATTGCCACCGAGGTTCTCCATCAACGCCGCCAGCTCCGCGTCGCTGCGCTTGTCGATCAGCGCCGAGACCGCGCCCTGATCGCCCAGATCCTCCATCAGCCGTTTGCGCCAATTGGCCCCGCCCATATAGGTCAGCGCGGAATATTCCACGTTTGGGCAGGCGTCGATCCAGTCGCGCAGGGCCGCGCCGCCGGGTTCCTCAAAGGCGGCCCGTTGCAGGGCGCCATATTTGACCCGCACCACATCCCAGCCGAAGGCCTCAAAGATCTTCTCGACCCGGCCAAACAGCCCTTCGCGCACGATGCCATCAAGGCTCTGACGGTTGTAATCGATGATCCACCAGGTGTTGCGCAGGTCGTTCTTCCAACCCTCCTGCAACACCTCGTAGATGTTGCCCTCGTCCAGCTCGGCATCGCCCACCAGAGCCACCATGCGGCCCAGAGGCACATCCGCCCCCCAGTCCTTGGCAGTGATGAAATCCTGCACCATGGACGCAAGCGCGGTGATCCCCACACCAAGCCCCACAGAGCCGGTGGAGAAATCCACATCGTCAATGTCCTTGGTGCGGCTCGGGTAGCTCTGCACGCCGCCAAAGCCGCGGAAATTCTCCATCTTCTCGCGGGTTTGATTGCCCATCAGATACTGCATGGCGTGGAAAATGGGCGAGGCATGCGGTTTCACCGCCACCCGGTCCTCGGGCCGGAGTGCAGAGAAATAAAGCGCGGTCATGATCGACACCATCGACGCCGAGGACGCCTGATGGCCGCCGATCTTGATGCCGTCTTCCTTGGGCCGCAGATGATTGGCGTTGTGGACCATCCAGTGGGACAGCCACAACAGCCGCTGTTCCACCGTTTTCAGGTGTTGGATCTGGTCGGACATCTCGCCCCCTTACTCTGCCGCTTGCCGCATCTCGGGCGACAGCGCCTGATGAAGGTCGTCGAGGATATCCGCAACCTCTTCCAGCCCCACTGACAAGCGTACCAAGCCGTCGCTGATGCCATGCTCGGCGCGTTCTTCGGGCGTGTAGGTGGAGTGTGTCATCGAGGCCGGGTGCTGGATCAGCGTCTCTGCATCGCCCAGTGACACCGCGCGCTGGATCATCTCCAGCCGGTTCATCAGGCTGATGCCCGCTTCCATGCCGCCCTCAAGTTCAAAGGCGATCATGCCACCCGGTTTTGCCATCTGATCCTTAGCGATCGCGTGCTGCTCAAAGCTCTTGAGGCCGGGGAAATGCACCTTGGCCACTCCTGGCTGCGCTTCCAGCCATTCTGCGACAGTTTGGGCAGAGGCACAGTGACGGTCCATCCGCAGTGCCAGCGTTTTCATGCCGCGCATGACCAGCATCGCGTTGAACGGCGCCATCACCGCGCCGGTCATGTCCTTCATGCCGACCAGGCGGATTTCGGCGATCTGCTCGGCGCGGCCTGCGACCAGACCCGCAACCACATCGCCATGCCCGCCAAGGTATTTGGTCGCCGAATGCAGCACCAGATCCGCGCCCAGCTCGATCGGACGGGTCAGATAGGGCGTGGCATAGGTATTGTCGACCACCACCTGCGCATCGACGCTATGGGCAATCTCGGCAGCCTGTTTGATGTCCACCAGCCGCATATTGGGGTTGGCGGGCGTCTCAAAATAGACCACGCGGGTCTTGTCGCTGACGGCGGCGCGCAGGGCGTCCGCGTCGGTCATGTCCACATGGGTGACGGTGACACCCCATTTCGACAGACCATGGCGCATATAGGCAAAGGTGCAGCCATAGAGCGTCTTGTCGACGATGACCTCGTCACCGGGGCTCAAGAGCGTCCAGAGGATCGCCGTCACAGCTCCCATGCCACTTGCCAGCGCCAGACCGGCCTCTGCCCCTTCCAGCGTTGCAATGCGCTGTTCCAGCAGGGCGCAGGTCGGGTTTGAGATGCGGCTGTAGACATGCCCTTCACGTTCGCCCGCGAACATCTCGCCCCCGGCTTCAGCGTTTTCAAACACGAAGGTCGAGGTGAGGTGCATCGGCGGCGTCAGCGCGCCCTCGTTTTGCATCGGGTCATACGCGTGGTGAATGGCGCGGGTGGCAAAGCCTTTGGTGTCGGACATGTGGGGGTCTCCTTCCTCATTTGTCCGCCATGATGCGCCCCCGCGTGAGGCGTTAGATTGCAAAAGATACCAACATCACCGATCATGTTAGCAGATTCTGCCAATGGACAGCAAAATGGACTCAAAAGATCGCCAGATTATCCGCGTGCTTCAAGCCAATGGTCGGATGACCAATCAGGACCTTGCTGAGGCGGTGAGCCTTTCGCCCTCGCCCTGCCTGCGCCGGGTCAGGAACCTTGAGGCCGCCGGTGTCATCCGGGGGTATAGCGCCGATGTGGACGCGCGGGCCTATGGGCTGCCCATCACGGTGTTTGTGCGCGTCAAGCTGGAGCGCCACAATGAGGAGGACGTGAAGAATTTTGAGCGCCGCGTCCATATGATCGACGAGGTTCTGGAGTGTCACATCCTGACAGGGGCCACGGATTACCAACTGCGGGTGGTGGTGGCAGATCTGGACGCCTACGAGGATTTCATCCGCAACCGCATCCACCCGATCGGTGGTATTGCCTCGATTGACACCAGCTTTGTCTACAGCACGGTCAAGAACACCTCGGTCTTTCCAAGGCTGGGATAGAAGCGGCCCCGGAGTGTCCCCGAGGCCGCTGATCTGTTTGGTGGCTCAGAGGCGCGGCATCAGACCCGCGAGCGCTGTGAACCGGTCGTAGTCCTTGTTTTCCGCTACGCTCCACCCGGCCTCGGCAATGGCGCTGAGACGGGGGAAAATCATGTGGTTGCGGCGTGCCATCGTGGTCAGGTGTTCGCTCCAGACGCAAGCCTGAACACCCTTCAAACGCCCATTTAGAGCCGCATCCCCATTGTCGGCCTCAAACGCGTAGGTCTTGTCGAGCGGGGTGAACCCGGCCCAGCTGGCCCCCGGCGCATACCATGCATCCGAAAGCGCCATATCCAAGTAATAGGCCTGTCCCGGCGTGCTGACCACATCATAGCCGTCTTTCGCCAGCTCAGCGGTTTTCTCGATCGTGGTCCAGGCAAACAGCAGACTGTGCTCTGGATCGAGACCACCGCCATGGGCGACCTCTTCCCACCCGCCAAGCTTGCGACCAAGACCGATCAGGAAGTTCTGAATGTGGCGTAGGAAGTAGGCCTGCAGTTCCGGCGTGTCCTTCAGGCCGGTTTCGCGCATCATAGCTTGTGCCTTGGGCGATTGCATCCATGCGCCCTCAGCCACCTCGTCACCGCCCACATGCACGACCTCAAACGGGAAGATTTCGCAGACCTCAGCCAGCACGGTTTCGGCAAAGGTATAAGAGCCCTCGATGGCCGGGTTCAGCGCGTTGTTGCCAAAGCCCTGCACCGACCAGTAGCTCTCGGGTTCTTCTTGATCGACGAGGTCCGGCAAGGCCCCCAGCACACAGGCGCAGTGCCCCGGCACGTCGATTTCCGGCATGACCTCGACGCCGAAGCGGGCGGCATGTTTCACCACCTGTCGCGCCTCGTCCTGTGTGTAGTACCCACCCTGCCCGGTCATGTCGGGGCCAAGCTGCGGCAGTACCGGCAGGCCCATCCCGGTATGCGCAGCGGTCTCGGTGAGTGGCGGATAGGCCTTGATCTCCAGCCGCCAGCCTTCGTCATCGGTCAGATGCCAGTGGAAGCGGTTCATCTTGTGCCACGCCAGAATGTCCACATAGCGCAGCACCTGATCGAGCGGGTAGAACTGGCGCGAGACATCCAGATGCGCGCCGCGCCAGCCGTGGCGGGGGGCATCCTCGATCTTACCACTGCGGGGAACACCATAACGCGCAGGCTCCGCATGGGCATTGGTCAGCACCTGCGCCAGCGTAATCAGGCCGTAAAACAGCCCCTGCCCTGCGCCATGATGCAGGGTGGTTTTACCGTCCTGCCACGCGATCCGGTAGGCGTCCTCGCCCAGCGTCTGATCCGCCTCAACAATCAGCTTCGGGACGTCGTCCTTGGCGATCAGCACGAACGGTACGGGGGCCAGTGGATGCAGGCGCCGAGTCAGCTCTGCCACCTGTGACACCGCCTGCATCACTGCGAGATCATCGGACTGAAGAACCAGATGCACGGGCGCCCTGGCGCACCACTCAGCGATGGAAACCTGTTGAGGTTCAGGCAGAATTCCACAAGTTAGAGCCGCATTCTGCGACTCATTTGCGTCTCCAGCGGCCTCGGACGCTTGCAAGTCACCCGCGAAAGCCGGGACAAGGGTTCCGTCCTCCAGCAGGACACCGCCAGATTTCGGTCCCTCATTGGCGTGCAGCGCCGGGCGGGTAAGGTTGAACTCGGTGAACCGCCATGTTTCACCCGGCTGCAGGACAAAGCCCGCGTCAGAGGCGTATTCGTGAAAATTCGCCTGCCGCCGTATCAGTCGCGCACCGGTACAGCGCGAAGGACGCAGGCAGCGTGTCAGGGTGGCGTAGACAAGGCGCGGATTTGCGACCGGAGTGTCGCCGCAATTGGTCAGCGCGAACTCCATCGCGCCCTCTTCGGCGTGCCACAGGCTGTCGAGGTGGAAATGCATTTGGGATGATCCTGTTGGTTGTATGTGTCAGAGGATGTCAGACAAGGGCGCGCGCGAATACGCCCTCATCAGAGGCCGGGATCGCCACCGCGCCGCAGACCTGTTGATAAAACTCGACCGGCCCGGCCTGACCGATGATGCCATAGGCAAATCCGTCGTCACGAAGGCGGTGCAGTGCAGCCAGAAGGAGCGCCTTTCCAAGACCCTTGCCACGGGCCTCCGGGTCAACGCCGGTGGGGCCAAAGAAACCGCGGCAGGTGACGTCATAGCAGGCAAAACCCAAGAGGCGTTTGCCTTCGGTCGCGATCAAGACCCGCGCGGGGCGCGCCGCCAATGCGACCGTGCATTCATCCACCCATTTGGGGCTGAAGTGACGCGCCACGAACTCCAACAGGATATGCGATTCAAACGGAAGCGCGGGGCGAATTGCTATGCCTTCGGGCAGGCCTGGGACAGGGGGCAACCGATAAAGCGGCACCAGCATATCAGGCATGAGCGACCTCCGCGTGTTCTGCAATGACGTGGCCGGGAGTGATTTCCCGCAAGGCACGGACCGGGTGGGCGCTTTCTTCGCGCACCCGCCGTGCCAAGGAGGCAAATCCCGCATCACTGCCCGTGAGCCGCAGTGTCGGGTCGGGAACCGCCGCGCGCAGGAGCTTGGTATAGTCGTGCTGGGGCGCACCAACGACCTGCGCGGTTGGACCTTTCTCGACCACCTGACCGCGAAACATCACCGCCGTGTCCTCGGCCAGATACTCCGCCGTGGCGATATCATGCGTGATGTAGAGGATCGAAAGCCCGCGATCATCCTTCAGCCGCTGCATCAGCCCAAGGATGGACTTACGGATCGACACATCGAGCATTGAGGTCGGCTCATCCGCCACGATCAGGCGTGCCTTGACCGCCAATGCGCGGGCGAAATTCACCCGCTGGCGCTGCCCGCCCGAAAGCTCATGCGGGAACTTCGACGGCGTCGAGACCGGGTCCAGTTCCACATCCTCGAGGATCATGCGCAGGGCGGTTTCGGGATCGGCCTCGGGCTGATGCAAAGACAGGGCGCGCAGCAGATGATGGCGAATGGTATGCGCGGGGTTAAGCGCCGAGAACGGGTCCTGAAACACCATCTGCACTGCCTGACGATAGCGCATCTGATCGGCGCGCGCGGTCAGCTCCGCGATATCCTGTCCCTCGAACAGAATCCGGCCCGAGGTCGGTGTATGGTGGCCCACGATCGTCCGGCCCACGGTGCTCTTGCCCGATCCGCTTTCCCCCACCAGTGCCAGTGCGCGACCCGGCATCAGGTCAAGCGAGACATTGCGCAGCGCCTTTACTTCGGTTGCGCGACCAAAGACCGGGCGCAGGGTGAAGGTCTTGCTGAGCGCATCGAGGCTCAGGATTGGGGTATCAGACAGCATGGGCGACTCCTTCCGGGCGCTTTGCGAGGAGCGGCATCGCGTCCCAAAGGCTGCGGGTATAGTCATGACTGGGGTTCGTGACGATTTGCGCAGCGGTTCCGATTTCCACAATCTCACCCGCGCGCATGATGCCGATCCGATTGGAGATCTGCGCCATCAGGGCGATGTCGTGGGTGATGAACAGGACGGAAAAGCCGAGTTTATCCTTGAGCCGCAGTACCTCCTGCAGGATTTCGCGCTGCACCACCACGTCGAGCGCCGTTGTCGGCTCGTCCATGATGATCAGCTTGGGCTGCAAAGTCAGCGCCAGCGCCAAGGCCACCCGCTGCCGCATCCCGCCAGAGAGCTGATGCGGATGGGCATGCATGCGATCAGCGGGGATGCCGACCATCTCCAGCATTTCAGCGGTGCGATCCATCGCATCTGCCTTGGTGATCGGCCCGTGCGCCCTGAGCATGTCATAGAACTGACGGAAGATCGTCATCACCGGGCTTAGGGAATTCATCGCGCTTTGAAACACCATCGAGACTTCTGACCAACGCCAGGCCCGCAGCTGCGTATCGGTAAAGGACAGCACGTCGCGCCCCTCGAACCGGATATGCCCCTTGCGCACCAGCGCGGGCGGCTTGTGCAGGCGCATCAGCGCGTAGGCCACCGTGCTTTTGCCGCAGCCGGACTCACCTGCAAGGCCCAGGATTTCGTTCTGGCGGATCTCGAAGGAGATATCGCGCACAGCGGTAAAGGGTTCACCAGCGGTCAGGTAATCCACACGCAGCCCGTCGACTGTTAACAGATCGCTCATTGATTTGCCTCCTGCATCCGCTGGCGCAACAGGCGCTTTTCGATCCGCAGCGCCTTGGCAACGTTGCCAAGGGTACGCATGCGCGGGTTTGCGATCTCGTCCACGCCGAAGTTCATTAGCGACAGGCCGATGCCGATCAGCACGATGGCACCGCAGGGGGCCAGAACCTCCCACCAGGCGCCGACCATGATCGCCGAAGCGGTCTGCGCATTGTAGAGCATGGTGCCCCAGGACAGCGCCAAGGGGCTGCCAAGGCCGAGGAATTCGAGCGTCGCCTCGGTGATGATGGTGAAAATGACAGAGCCGATGAAGTTGAAGCCGATGATCGACAGAAGGTTTGGCAGCATCTCAACCAGGATCATCCGCCACGTCGGCTCGCCGATCATTGCAGAGGCCTGGATGAAGTCGCGGGTCTTCAGCGACATCGCCTGCGCGCGGGTGACCCGTGCGCCCCAAGCCCAGGAGGTGAGGCCGATGATGAGTGCAATCGCCCAGGGCCCGACCTGCCCGAGGAAGGCGGCAAGCACCAGCAAAAGTGGCAATTGCGGCAGCACCAGCACCACATTGGTGAAGAAGTTCAGCACGTCATCCACCAGACCACCGAAGTAGGCGGCGGTGATACCGATGAAAGTGCCGATGGCAGTCACGATCAGGCCCGCGACAATCCCCACCATGAGCGAGGTGCGCGTGCCCCAGATCAACTGGCTGAACACATCGCGGCCCATGCGGGTGGTGCCCAACCAATGCTCCGCCGAGGGTGCCTGATGCGGCCGCCCGACGCGGGCGATGGGATCAAAGGGCGCGATCAGCGGGGCAACCAGTGCGATCAGCACATAAGCCAGCACAATGGTCAGACCGATGGCCGCCTTGCGGTTGCGCAGAAAGGTACGAAGGAGATCTTGCATCAGGCCCTCTTCAGTCTGGGATCAAGGAAGACATAGGCCAGGTCCACCGCGAGGTTCGCGAGCAGCATGGCAAGTGTCATGATGAGGAGCTGGCCCTGGATCAGCGGGAAATCACGCCCGACGATGCCGAGGTACAGGAGGTTGCCGACGCCCGGGTAGTTGAACACCACCTCTGTGATCAGCGAGCCGCCGAACAGCGCGCCAAAGCTCAGCGCCAGCGCAGTGACCGAGGGCAGCAGCGCGTTGCGCGCCGCATAGGCATAGCGCACGCGGGCGTCGCTCAGCCCCTTTGCTTCGGCCATGGCGAGGTAGTCTTCGCCCAGCTGACCGATCATGTTGTTGCGCATGGTGATCAGGTAGCCCCCGACCAACACCACGCTCAGCGTCACCACCGGCAGGAAGCCATGATAGGCGACGGAGGAGAAGAACTCCCAGCTGAAGGCCGGGTCCAGTTTGGGGTCAAACGCATAGGAGGTCGGAAACACGCGGTTGCGGACCGACAGGAAGTAAAGCCCACAGAGCGCCACCACCACCGAGGGCACCGATTGCAGCGCCAGCGCCGTGGGCGAGGCGATCGCATCCGTAAGCTGCCCACGCCGCCAAGCCGCCAGAATGCCCAGCAAGGTCCCGACGGAGAAGGAAATCAGCAGCGCCGCGCCGGTCAGGAACAGCGTCCAGGGCAGCGCCTGCATCAGCACGTCGGTGACGGGCATCGGATAGAACTTGATCGACAGACCAAAGTCCCAGGTGAAGATCGACCCGAGATAAGAAAAGTATTGTTCGTGAAGCGGCGCGTCGATGAAGCCGAAGGTGGCCATCAGCGCTTCACGGGCTTCGGGTGCAATCATACCGCCGGAGTTTGCCAGCATGATGTCCGCCGGATTGCCGGGCAACATCCGGGGGATCATGAAGTTGAAGGTCGCGGCCACCAAAAAGGCAACGGCATAAAAGCCGAGCCGCTTCAAAAGAAAACGCATCAGGTCAAACCATCTGTCGAAAGGGGGAGATCGGCGCGAAAAAGGGGACCGCCCGCTCAGGGAGCGGTCCCAAGTTCGGGGAGGAATTATTCCACCGGACGCAGCGCCAGCAGGTGCATCAGTCGGGCCGGGTTGGTCTTGTGGGCCACCGGGTTTGCCACCGGGTTTTCGGCACTGAAGAAACCGGTAAAGCGCTTGGTGTTGTACTGATACCAACGCGGATTGTTGAAGACATAGGCCAGCGGCATCTCTTCACCGACGATCTTCTGTACGTCCGCCATGATCGCCATCTGCTTTTCGGTATCGCTGGTCTGGGTGAACGCGTCCAACAAATCGCTCAGCTCCTCGTTATAATAGCGCGAGGCCGCGAAGCGTGATTTTGCCTGGTTAATCTCGTGCAGGGAGTCGAGATACTGGTTGAACGGCGTCGCACCGACACGGACGGAATTGATCGCCATGTCATAGTCGCCCTTGATCAGCTTTTCGGTCCAGATCGCAGACTCGGGTGTCGAGACATTTGCCTTGATCCCTGCCGCATTCAGACCTTCGACCGCGATCTGGCTGCTGTTGACCCAGTCGGTCCAGCCATTGGGCACGATCACCTCGATGTCGATCTGCTCGCCCGCGGGGGTTTCGACGAACCCATCGCCGTCGATGTCCTCAAAGCCCGCTTCAGCCAGAAGGGCGCGCGCGCCTTCAACGTCATATTGGGTGAAGCCACCGAATTTATCTTCGACCTCGGGATTGTTCCAGGAGTGGAAGGCCCGGCCAAGACCAGACGGGTATTGGTTGATCGTGGGGTAGCCGTAACCCGCAATTTCCACCATGGCCTCGCGATCAAAGGACATCGACACGGCACGGCGGAAATCGACGTTGTTGAACGCCGCCTTGTCGCCGATCTCGGAGGCTTCGAAGTTCATGTAGAAGGCCACCAGAGAGCCACCGGGCAGCCAGTATCTATGATGCTCCGGATCCTTGGCGACAAAGGTATTCTCGATATCCGGCAAGAAAGACCCCATCCAGTCCAGCTCGCCATTGGCCGCAGCGGCCAGCGCCTGATCGTTGTTGGCAATTTGCGGGAACCGCATGCAGTCGACTTTGAGGCTCTCGGCATCCCAGTAGTTGTCGTTGCGGCACTGGATATATTCCTGCGGCGTAAAGCGGCGAATTTCAGTCAGTGGGCCGGACCCGACAGGATCGGGGTTGGTGAAGGTCACCGGATCCGCGATGTCGCTCCAGATATGCTCGGGGACGATCGGCACGCGAACGATCTGATACATGGCCTGACTGGAGGGGGTGGACAGGTTGAACTGCACGGTTTGGTCGTCGATTTTCTCCACACTGGAGAGCATGTTCGACATCCCCACGCTATCGAGCGCAACATTGTTCAGCGCCAATTCAAACGAGTTGACCACATCATCTGCGGAGAAAGCCTCGCCATCGGACCATTCCACACCATCGCGCAGGGTCACGGTGATGGTGCTAAGGTCATCGGAATACTCAAATGCGGTCGCCAGACGATAGATCGGCTTACCGCCATCCAATGCGTTGAAAATGATCAGCGGCTCGTACATGAAATGCATGACGGATGGCGCGGCAGTTGTCTGGTTGAACGGGTTGAAGTTCTTCACCCAGGCGGTGACCTGTTCGGGCAGCGCACTGACGACGGTTTCTTCCGCCTGAACGGCTGTTGTCCAAAGCGCAACCGAGGCCAGAAGCCCGGCGGTAGCTGTAAATTTCATTATCAATTTCTCCCTGTGGTGGCGGGTTTGCCCCGCCTCGTGTCATCCCGTCAACGTCCGCCCTCTGGCGACCGGAGCACATCAAAGCGCCCAGTCTCCTCCCGAGCGCTTGGGACGTCCCACAATGAAGTCCGCGCTGCAGTCGCAATGGTACCCGAAAAATCGGAAATTTCGTCAAAAGAGGGCGGTCGGTCTCTTCACAATCTAAAATAGTTCATGTCTATCAATGTGCTATGGGATACGAAGAACTGCGCCACTCTGCGCCACACTCACTCCGTGCCCTTGCTTCGAGCAGAAGCAAATCGCAGGATCGCCCGCAGACAAAACCAGAAAAACCGGAGTCATCGTGCCTCTTCAGGGAATCCGCGCCCGCCTGTTGTTGACGTTCCTGCTGGCTTCAGTCCTGCCGCTGACGCTTGGCGGTCTGGTGTTCTACCGCCTGGTGAACCAGACGATCGCCACCGAGACGTTTCAGAAGGTGGCCTTTGTACGCGACGCCAAGGCAAGCGAGATCACGCAGTACATGACATATGCGGTCAGGCAGGCAGAGAACCTCGCGCAGTCCGCCAACGTGCGCTATTCGGTGGGGGAGTTCTATGGTTTCAGTCATGCGCTGCGACAGCTTGCAGACACGCCGGAGGATGCCGGGCGTCAACTGCGCAACATATTCGGAATTGATGGCCCTGCCCCGCCGCCCTCTGGCGTCGGAAGCGAGGATCGGTTGCTGCGCGAGGCGCTGGAATATTCCAACACGCACCGCCGGTTTCATGCAGGGTTTCTGGATTTTCTGAACGAAGCGGAATTCGACAATCTCTACCTCGCAGATCGCAATGGCCAGGTGGTCTATTCCGTAGAGAAGGACCGTTATCTGGGACGCCTCCTCGATCCGGAGATGGCAGGCCTGGGACAAGCCTACAGCCGCGCTGTGGGCCAGGCCGGTTTTGACCCGGTGTTTCAGGATTACGCGCGCGACGGAATGACCGGTGAGCTTTCGGCCTATCTGGCCGTCCCTGTGCGCCTGCATGGTCGCCATAAGGGGGCAATGATCCTGCGGATGCCGCCCAACAGCCTGCAAAGTCTGATGACCAAGAGCACAACCGCGCTGACAGTCATCTCAACCGGCGGAACTGTCATCGCCTCCAGCGGCACCCCGGCGCCGGGCGCGCCGATCGTGGTGCCCGAGGCGATGACGGGGGCCGATGGGGTCACGGTGCTGGACGCCGGCCTGTCAGGAACCCCCTCCCTGTCGGCTTGGCGCGTGCTGGAAGCGCCATTTCCGACCTGGACGTTGATCGCCGAAGCGGACAAGGATGCGGCGTTTGAAACCAGCAGCCGCCTGCGAAATGCACTGCTGCTGATCGGGACGGTGGCCGTTACTGGGCTGGGGATATTGTCGCTGTTGTTTTCCAACGCCCTGACCCGGCCCGTGCGGCGCATGTCCGAAGCTGCCAGCGCCGTGGCCACCGGCAGCCTGAACGAAGCGCTGCCGGAATATGATCACCCGGTTGAATACGCCCGCCTCTCCCGTGCCGTGAACCAGATGCGCCGCGCCCTGCGCGATCAGTTGGACATGATCCGCGACAAGAACGCGGAATTGCAGGAGAACCTGCGTCAGATCGGCGAAAAGAACGCCAAGCTGGAAGAGGCCGACAGGATGAAGGACCGGTTTCTGGCCAATACCTCGCATGAGCTGCGCACACCGCTGAACGGCATCATCGGCATACTGGAAACGCTCGAAGGCGGGGCCATGGGCGACATGCTGCCCGCGCAGGCAAGTCAGCTGCGCCTGATCACCTTCAGCGCGCGCAGGCTGTCGCGACTGGTGGACGATCTGTTGGACATCTACCGCATCCGCGAGGGTCGTATGCGGCTCGATATGCAGCCGGTGGACGTGTCGCACGCGCTGCGCAATGTGCTGCATCTGTTGCAACCCACCTTCCAGATAGACCCTGCAAGGTTTCATCTGGATCTGCCCTCAGATCTGCCCGCCGTCACCGCCGACCCTGTGCGATTTGAACAGATCCTTTTCAACCTGTTGTCCAACGCCGTGAAATATGGGGGTGGCAGCACTGTCGAGATTACTGCAACACCGCGCGACGATGGTCAGCTCGCCGTTGCAATTCGCGACCACGGCCCCGGCATCGCCTCGGACAGTATGGAGCGGATCTTTCACCCGCTCGAACAGCTCACGCCGGATGGGTCCGGGCAGGCCACCGGAACCGGACTGGGCCTGACGATCGCCCGCCACCTCGCGGCGCTGATGTCCGGCAGTATCGAAGTGGCCAGCACACCGGGCGAAGGGGCGGTGTTTCGGGCATTACTGCCGATTTCCGATCTACCCGCTGCCTCGGTGTCCGAGGATTGGGCGCCAACGGCGATTGCGCCGCCGCTGGAGTTCAGTTCCGACCCAGACAGAGCGGCCCCTGTCACGAATGAGGGCGCACCGGTGATCCTCGCTGTGGATGACGAACCAATCAATTTGCAGGTCTTGCAGAACGTCCTGCACCCACAGGGCTATCGCGTCACCACGGCCAGCAACGGGTCGGATGCCCTGCGGAGCGTTGCACAATCCCGTCCTGACCTCATCGTGCTGGACGTGATGATGGCAGGGCTGAGCGGCCTGGATGTGGCACGCAACCTGCGGCGGCGGCATGGGCTGCACGAGCTACCGATCATCCTGCTGACCGCACGCGGGCGCACCAGCGACATGCTGGCCGGGTTCGAGGCGGGGGCGAACGACTATGTGGTGAAGCCTTTCGTCAAGGACGAGCTGCTGAGCCGGATCCGGACTTTATTGGAGGCCAGCCACGCGCGCAGCCGTGCCGTGGAAAACCGCGAACTGAAAGAGGAGATCGAACGCCGCATCCAGATCGAAGACGCTCTGCGCCTGTCCCAGCGCCGTATGACCCAGCTGCTCGACACGCTGGAGGACGGGCTGATGTGCATCAATGCGCGCGGCGTTGTGACCTATGCCAACGAGGCGGCACAGCAGGTTCTGGACCGGCGCGTGACTGTGAACCGCAGCCGCCTGCACGAGGTTCTGCCACCGGAGATCCTTGCGCCGCTGGAACAGACCGAGGTGGAGGATGAGCCGATCCATATGACACTCAGCCTGCGTGGACAGCCCCATCAGATCAGCCTGTTTGCGATGCTGCCCGAAGCCGGTGGCGGGCGGGCCGTCCTGTTCAGCCAGTCGGACAGTCCCCGCGCGCAATTCGTGCATTCGCTGCGGGATGTGGTCGACACATCGCTGCCCTCCCTGATTTCCGATGAGACCCAAGCGGATGCCGCCACTGCACCCGGTGATACCTACCGGGACATGATCGTGGAGTTGATGTCGGACTCGCTCGATATCTGGAGTGCGGCAACCGGCAAGGGCAAGATCGACTTTGCCGAGACCAGTGGCATCTGGCGCGTCAACCTCGACAAGACCTCGCTGCAGACGCGGACACTGGACAAATATCTGCTGATCGAGACCCTGCCTGACAATCCCCGCTGGCGCGACGTGTTGAAAACAGCGAGCTTTGTGCTCGCGCTGGACGCACGTGAGACGGCGGACGAGGATCTGAAGACCCGCTTCGCCGAGCTTGAAACACGCCTCGAGGAGTTCCGCGCCCTGATTGCCCAGCGGGGCTGAGCGAAGAATCCCGCTGGGCCTTTAGTCGCCCAGCGGCTGTGGTCCGGTACGCCCGTGATACGCGGTGAGCGAGGCGCGGATGCGGCGCAGGTTTTCGGTCGTGGCCTCGCTTCTGAGCTGCGCCACCGACATCGCCAGCGCATCAACGATCACCAGATGCGCATAACGCGAGGCGGTCGGTTTCAGGATGTCCGGATCCTCGGGCAGGTCGGCTTCGATCACGACGGTGGCCTCCTGCGCCAGACGGCTGTCGGGGCGGGTGATCGCGATGACAGTGGCGCCATAGCCGCCCGCGACACCAGCCGCACTGACGATCTCGCCCGCCTCGCCACTGGTGGACACAAGCAGCAACACATCGCCCTTGCCCAACGTTGCCGCACGCATCTGCAACAGATAGCTATCGGACACCGCAACAGCCGGGATGCCCAACCGAAACAGACGGCTGGCCGCTTCCTGCGCCACCATTGTGGAGCCGCCACCCACGCCAGCCACAACGATTTGCCCGGCGGTCGCCACGGCCTGCACCGCCGCGTCGAGGCGCTCTGGATCGAGCTGTTGGCGCATGACATTCACGGTCGCATAGAGAGCGCCCAGTACCTGATCGACGGCGTTGACGCTCCCCTCCTGCGCGTCCCTCTGGCTGGGCGCGAGATATTGCAGGCTGACCGCTAAGTTCTGCGCCAAGCGCAATTTGAAGTCGCGGAACCCGTCACAGCCCATCGTTCGGCAAAACCGCACAACGGTTGGGGTGCTGACACCGCAGGCCCCCGCCAGCTCCGCGATGGTCATGCTCGATATATCCTCAAGATGCGCCGCGACAAAATCCGCGACCTTCTGCTCCCTGGCTGCGAATTGACCGTGCAACTGTCGCAGGTTGGAGATCAGGTCCACAGCGCCCTGCGCCGGGCTGGATTCGACTGTCGGCATCTGTAACTCCTGAAGACCTCTCCGTGATTCTGTACCTAAGATACATTTTGACGTCAAACATACGCCGGTTTTTTCCTGAAATCTTCTATTTTTGTACTTTGGTAACAAAAATAACTTGACCGAGCGACGGTGGAACCGTGAATATGTACCTTAATTACAAAATGCGGGGAGGCGCTCATGCTTGGGGATATCGCAGATCGGATCAGCCGACAGCTCAATCGGGGAACCGAAGTCATCCTTGCTGCGCTGATGGTGGCACTGGTGCTCGACGTCTGGATCGGCGTCGTGGATCGCTACTTCTTTCACTGGCAACTGCCCTGGCCCGAGGTGCTGGCCCGTTACCTGATGATCTGGGCCGCGATGCTGGCGGTGTCCTCGGGCATCGCACGGCGCGAACACATCGGCCTGACGGCGGTGCTCTTGAACCTGCCTGCCCCCCTGCGCCGTGCCATGCTGATCGGAATCGACCTGATGACATTTGCGCTGTTCTTCTACGTACTGTGGTTCGGCATCGGCTTCGCCGAAAGCGGCGCCAAACGTCAGGCGATGATCCTCGGCGCGACGCTGCAACCTTTCTACGCGGCGATCCCGACCGCCGCAGCTTTGGCCTGCGTGCAAGTGGTGCTGGTGATGATCCGCGATATGGGCCGTCAGCTCGACCTGCCCGACACCCCCTCTGAAGAAGGAGCGGGCGCATGATCGTCGGCCTCTGTTTTGTCCTGCTCCTCGCCGTTGGCATGCCGATCGGCTTTGCCATTGGCCTGGCGGGCGTCATCGGTATCTTCACCATGGGCGGCGGCACCACGTTCCTCGCCATTGGCCCCAGCAAGATCTTCAACGGGCTCAATATTTTTCCCTTCCTCGCCATGCCGTTCTTCATTCTGGCGGGTGAGATCATGAACAGCACCGGAATCACCGGACGGTTGGTGAAACTGGCAGAGGTACTGGTGGGCCGCTTTCGGGGCGGGCTGGCGCATACCAACATGCTGGCCTCGGTGTTTTTTGCCGGGCTCACCGGATCTGCCACCGCCGATGCCGCCGCCTTTGGCCGCACGCTTGTGCCCGCGATGGTGAAACAGGGCTACAAACGCGACTACGCCTGCGCGGTCACCGCGGCCGGGTCGATCATCGGGCCGACGATTCCTCCTTCGGGGCTGATGGTGGTCTACGGCTCGCTGATGGGGGTCTCGATCGGCGGCTTGTTCGCGGCAGGGCTGCTGCCCGGCCTGGTGATTTGCGCCGTCTGCATGAGCGTGATCGCCATTGGCGGCAAACGCGAGAACCTGCCCAAAGCCGAACGCGGCGCCACATTGGGCGAAATCTGGCAGACCTTCCTGTCATCGATCACCGCGCTTTTGATGCCGATCATCATCCTCGGCGGCATCCTTGGCGGCGTCGTCACCCCGACCGAGGCTGCCTCCATCGCCGTGGCCTATGCGCTGTTCATCGGCTTCTTCGTCTATCGCACACTGACCTTCCGCGAACTCTATGCGATGCTGGTGCGCACCGCGCGGATCACTGGCGTGATCTTTGTCATCATCGCCTTTGCCGGCATACTCGGCTGGTGGATGAGCTTTGAGCGTATCCCGCAGGCCATTGCCAGCACCGTGCTGGGGCTGTCGGACAACCCCTATGCCATCATCGCCATCATCATTTGCATTCTGCTGGTGGTCGGCATGGTGATGGATATCACCGCGATCCTGATCATCCTCGGGCCGGTCCTCGTGCCGCTCACCGAACAGATCGGACTGGAGCCCATCCACGCGGGCATCATCTTTGTACTGGCACTCAACATCTCATTGATGACGCCACCCGTGGGGGCTTGCCTCTTCGTTCTGTCCTCGGTGACCGGCGAGAAGCTGGAGCGCATTTCAGTAAAGCTCGCCCCCTTCCTGATCGCCGAAGTGATCATCCTGTTCCTATTCGCATTCTGGGAGGACGCGGCCCTGTTGCTGCCGCGTGCGCTCGGATTTGCCCCCTGATCGGGGGCCCAACCAACCACCAAAAAAAAACCAATCCAACAGTGAGGAAAATCAAATGAAAACAGTACTGAAAACGGCTGCCGTCGGTGCATTGGCCGCCCTGACCGCAAGCTCCGCGATGGCCGGTGGCACCATCCGCTTTGGTCATGACAACAAGACCGACCCGTTTGAAAACCCGGCCCATGCCTGCACGGCCGTGTTCCAGAACATCGTGACCGCCGACACCAATGGCAGCGTCACGGTCGAGGTTTTTGGCTCCAACCAGCTTGGCACCGCCGCAGAGCATGTGCAGCAGGTGCGCGATGGCGTGATCCAGGCGACGCTGACCTCCACCGGCGCGCTGGCCAGCTATTACCCGCGCATCGACGTGCTGAACCTGCCGTTTGCCTTCGCCAACAACGCCTCCACGTATTCCGTCTTTGACGGCGAGTTCGGCGAAACATTGGCGGCCGACATCGAAGATGCGCTGGGTGACGTTGTGGTGCTGGGCTTTCCCGACACCGGCGGGTTCTTTGCCGTCACCAACTCTCAGCGCCAGATCGCAAACCTTGAGGATTTCGACGGCATCCGCATCCGCACCATGACCTTGCCGAGCCATCAGAAGATCGTGCAGGCGCTGGGGGCCGAGGCCTATCCGCTCAGCTGGGGTGAGGTTTATTCCGGTCTGCAGACCGGCGTGATCGACGGTCAGATGAACCCGGTGCCGATCATCTCCTTTGCGAATTTCGCCGAGGTGCAAAAGCACATGACGCTGACCAATCACCTGTTCTCGCCCTACACCTTCATGGTCAACAAGGCCTTCTACGATGATCTGACCGAAGCGGAGCAGAACACCCTGCACACCGCCGCCGAAAGCTGCGTCACCGCCAGCCGCGGTCTGTCGCGCATCATCGAGGCCTCTGATCGCGGTCTTGCCGGCCTGATGGACAAGATCGAAGTGACCGCCCTGTCCGCAGAGCAACGCGCCGCGATGGCCGGTGCCACCCAGCCCGCGTTTGAGGCCCATGTCGCCGAGAACCTCGACGCCAAGGCGGGCGAGTTGCTGACGCTCTTCAAATCCGAAGTCGGGAAGGCCAACGACGCCTCTTACCTCGACTAACGGTCCCCGTCCGGGGCGCGGGTTTTGACGCGCGCGCCCCGGAACCCAAATTTCAAGGATATGCCCCATGCGCGTTTTCTGCGCTTCTCTTGCCACCGAAACCAACACCTTCTCGCCGCTGCGCACCGATTTCTCTGATTTTGCGCAGAGCTTTTACGCGCCGCCGGGAGAACACCCGGACACCCCAACACTATGTTCGGCGGTATTTCCGGCCTTGCGGCGGCGAGCGAAGGACGAAGGTTTCACCCTGATCGAGGGCACCGCCACATGGGCGGAACCCGGCGGGCTGGTGAGCGCGGCAACCTGGGAGCATCTTCGCGATGAAGTCCTGAGCCAGTTGAAGGCCGCCCTGCCCGTCGATGCGGTGGTATTGGGCCTGCATGGCGCGATGATCGCGGATGGCTGCGTCGATTGCGAAGGCGAACTGATCGCGTCCGCCCGCGCATTGGCGGGACCGGGTGCCAAGATCGGCGTGAGCTTTGATCCGCACAGCCACCTGAGCGCCAAACGCGTCGAGAACGCCGATATTATTACCGTATTCAAAGAATTCCCCCACACCGATTTTGTCGAGGCGGGCGAGGCCTGCGTCGACCTGACCCTGCGCGCTGCACGGGGTGAGATCGCGCCGCGGATCTCTGTTTTCGACGTGCGCATGATGGATGTTCTGCCCACCAGCATTCAGCCGATGCGCGGTTTTGTGGACAAGATCATGAGCTTGGAAGAGCAGGGCGACATCCTGTCGGGCTCTGTCATCCATGGCTTCATGGCCGGCGACAGTCCTGACCTGGGCGCAAAAGTTGTTGTCATTACTGATAATGACGCAGCACGCGGCGATCAGCTTGCACGTGATCTGGGGATGGAGCTTTTTGGCTTTCGTGGGCGCACCAAACCGGACTTTCTGCCCCCCGCCGAGGCGCTTCGGCGTGCGGATGCGAGTGACAGGACGCCCGTGGTGGTGGCGGATGTCTGGGACAATCCCGGCGGCGGGGTCGCTGGCGACTCCACGATCCTGCTGCAGGAAGCCCTGAACCAGAACCTTGGCGGTGTGGCGTTGGGGACCATCTGGGATCCGATGGCGGTGCGCCTGTGTTTTGCCGCTGGTGAAGGCGCTGAATTGGACTTGCGGTTTGGCGGCAAGACCTCCGCCCACGCGGGCGCGCCGATTGATGCCAAGGTCACCGTCACGCGGCTGCAACGCGACGCGGTACAAAGCTTCGGCACCTCGGTGGTTCCCCTCGGTGACTGCGCGGTGATCCGTATCGGGGATCTGGACATCGTGCTGAACACCAATCGCAGCCAGACGTTTTCGCCGGATCTCTTCACCAATCTCGGCATCGACATCGCGAAAAAGCGCATCGTGATCGTGAAATCCACCAACCACTTTCACGGGGCCTTTGCGCCGGTCGCCGGAGAGATCCTCTACGCGGCCGTTGATGGCCCTTATCCAAACAATCCGGTCCATACGGACTACACGCACCTGACCCGTGCGCTCTGGCCGCGTGTCGATGCGCCACATGCAGAGGAGTGCGCCTGATGAACCTGCCCCTGGACACCCCCGCCGTTCTGGTCGATCTGGATATTGCCGAGGCCAATGTCCGCGCTTTCCAGAGCTATTGCGACAGCCACGGACTGCAGCTTCGCCCGCATATCAAAACGCACAAACTGCCGCGTCTGGCAAAGTTTCAGGTGCAGCAGGGCGCGATCGGCATCACCTGCCAGAAGATCACCGAAGCAGAAGCCATGGTTGCAAATGGCGATATCCAAAATGTCCTGCTGACGTACAACATCCTTGGTCGTGAAAAAGTCGCGCGACTGCGCGCCCTGTCAGATCGCGTCCGTCTGTCGGTCGTCGCGGACAACATAACCGTGGCGCAGGGATTGAGCGACGGTTTTGCCGATGCGGCAACGCCCCTGCCAGTGTTGGTGGAATGCAATACCGGCGCGGATCGGTGTGGTGTGGCCACCCCGGCGGCGGCGGCGGCATTGGCGCAAGCGATCGAGGATTTGCCAGGCCTGCAGTTTGCCGGGCTGATGACCTACCCGCCTGCGGGCGCCGCAACTGCCGTGACAACATGGCTCGCGGAAGCCAAGGACCTGATCGAGACCACGGACCTGACCGTAGATGTGATTTCCTCTGGCGGTTCCCCCGACATGTGGCGCGCGCATGAAATGCCGATGGCAACTGAATACCGGATCGGAACCTATATCTATAACGACCGCTCCCTGGTGACACGTGGCACATGCCAATGGTCCGATTGTGCGCTGACGGTGCTGGCCACGGTGGTGTCGACGCCGACTGAAACCCGCGCAGTGATCGACGCGGGATCAAAGGTACTAACCTCGGACCTCCTCGGGCTGGACGGTTTTGGTCATGTGCTTGGGCACCCAGCTCTGACAATCGACCAGCTGAGCGAGGAGCATGGACGCATCGTCAGCGATGCCCCCACCGGGCTTTCTGTCGGCGACCGAGTGCGGATCGTGCCAAACCATGCCTGCGTCGTCGCCAACATGCTCGAGCATGTCACGTTGCTGCGCGGAGACAAGATCTTGGGTCCAGAACCCGTTGCTGCAAGAGGGCAGGTCTGGTGAGCGCGGCGCAGATCCTCTGCCTCGGCGAACCGCTGGTCGAGTTCAATCAAACACCCGAGGGTCAGTTCGCCATGGGGGTTGGCGGCGATGTGTCCAACGTGGCGATCTCTGCGTCGCGACACGGGGCCAATGCAGGGCTGATCACGCGTGTCGGCACTGATCCCTTCGGCGCGGCACTATGCGGCCTCTGGGCCGACGAAGGTGTCTCCTCCGCCAATGTCACCCAGGCGCAAGGCGAGGAAACCGGCGTCTATTTTGTGACCCATGACACGGATGGCCACCATTTCACCTACCGCCGCACAGGTTCAGCCGCGAGCCGCCTTGCAACTGATGACTTGCCTCTGGACGCCTTGCAGTCTTGCCCGATGTTTTACGCCTCCGGTATCAGCCTCGCAGTCTCTGACAGCATGCGGGCCGCTGTTGTCGCGGCTGCAGAGACCACACGAGCGGCAGATGGCGTGTTCGCCTTCGACCCCAACCTGCGCGTTGCGCTTTGGCCGCTAGAGGTTGCACGGGAGGTGACCCACAGCGTGATGGTCGCCTGTGACATCGCACTTCCCGGTCTGGATGATGCGCGACAACTGACCGGGCTGCAGCCCCCGGAGGAGATTGTCAGGTTTTACCACGACCTCGGCCCCCGCATCGTGGCGCTGACACTGGGCGCAGACGGGGTGCTGATCTCTGTCGACGGCGACATGCGTACCCTTCCGGGGCATCGCGTCGACGCCAAGGACGCCACTGGGGCCGGAGACTGTTTCAACGGCGCATTCTTGGCAAGCCTGCTGGACACGCAAGACCCGTTTGCAGCCGCAGAACACGCGAATATGGCGGCGGCGATTTCGACAACTGGTTACGGCGCAGTAGCTCCCATTCCAACCCTTTCCCACACACGCAGCGCGCTGAACGCTGCGTGGCAAAGTTAACCTTTCCAACTACTCAGGAGATATCCCATGACCATAGAACGTATCGGCGCAGAGCGCACCGGCGCAGGTGGACAGAACCTGCCGTTTTCCCCCGCAACCCGCGCAGGTGATTTCGTGTTCATTTCCGGCCAGGTTGCCATGAAAGAAAGCGGCGAAATCGAGCCCGGCGGCATCGAGGCACAGACCAAACGCACCATGGAAAATGTAATCGCGGTATTGGCCAAAGCAGGTTGTACCTTGGACGACGTGGCCAAGGTCAACGTCTGGCTGGATGATCCGCGCGATTTCTGGACGTTCAACCGCGTCTATGCGAGCTATTTTCCAAACGGTGCCCCGTCCCGCTCGACTGTCCGTTCGCAACTGATGGTCGATGCGAAGATCGAAATCGACGTCACAGCCTACAAACCACTGGGCTGATCTGACCGATGGCAGAGGTGATCGAAGCCTGATCTCAAGTGCGACGGTCAAAACGAAAAACAGGGACGCAAATTGCGCCCCTGTTTTGCGATATTCAGTAGGGTTCAGGCTGTTACTGGAACAGCTGCAACAGAGCCTGCGGCGCCTGGTTGGCGATGCCAAGCGACTGAACCGCCAGTTCCTGCTGAGTCTGTAGCGCCGAAAGTCGGGCGGAGGCTTCTTCCATGTTGGTGTCCGTCATCGTGGAAACACCAAGCGTCATCGAATCCACCAGGTCAGTGACGAAAAGCTGCTGATCGGCGATTCGTGCGGATGCCGCCCCCAGTTCAGCCGCACCGGAAATTGCGGTTTGCAGGTAGGTTTCGATTTCGGACAGCGCCGAGGCCGCTGTGGCGGTATCGGTGATGGATGTAAGGCTTGTGGCAAGGTTCAGGCTTGATTCGAAGCCCTGAGCGGAAATCGTAATATCCACTGAAGTCACGGTCCCGCCTGCGCCGACACGGTCAAGGGATGCCAGAATACCCATCTCGGTTGCGGTGCCGTCAATGGTGTTAGCCAGCAGGTTTGCGCCGTTGAACTGAGCTGCTGAAATAATCGACTCGATCTGATCAACTTTGGAATCAATGTCTGTCTGGATCTTGTCGTGGCTGACGTTTTCCGCCTGAGCCGACACGATCAGCTCTTTGATCTCAACCAGCTTCTCAACGATCTGCTCCGCACCGGCAGAGGCAACAGCAACCGTCGCATCACCCATCGCCAGGCCTTCCTCGATCGCTTCGAAGCTGGCAATATCCGATTCCATCGTCTTGGAAATCGCCCAAACCGCAGCGTTATCTTTTGCGGTACCGATTTCCTTACCGGTGGAAATTCCGTTCTGAGTTTCGGTGAGGTTCATGTTCACAGACTGCAGCGTCTGCAGGGCGACCATAGCACCATTGTTTGTCAAAATGCTGGACATAGCATGAGTTCCTTTGAGCAAGGAGCACTTTGGCCCCGATATATTCCCTTGCCCCGTTATGGGGTTTCTCTCTCGTCTTTCTGAACGTGCGGGGCACTTCGGCCACCACAACCAACTCAATAAGATGCAAGCCAACTTTTGCCGTGAGGATGCTAATGAAGAGCTAAAATGTCCGTGTATATTTATAAAATGCGAGTCAAATTGAGGCCTTCGCGGCCGTAAATCGTCGGGTTTCCGTGTTCGCCGTGACGCCTTTCGAGGCCGGTGCCATGCCTCCTCAAGTTGATTAAAACTGACAAAGCACTCTTAGAATTACCAGAATCGCCTCGCGCCTGTTGAGCGCCTTCGGCATTGAGTTCACAGAGCGCCCCGCTGGATGCAGGCTGCCGACAGCTCTGATGTGGCTTGCCATTCTGATCGCGAAGCCATTCGGCACAAATTGGCGCAAATGTTTCGCCTAGTTTTCAGAGAAATGGGCACATCAATTGATTGACCGACACATCTTTATGAAGCGGCAACACGATACCGAAGCAGGGTTCTCCCGTTTCATCCGCGCAAATAGAATCGTCAGACCGAGACCTTTGGGAGTACCGCGTCCCCGACTCACACCGCGCGCGAAGTATCCGCGCGGGCGAAACGGCAGCCTCAAAGCGTTCACGACATATCTGTCAGATGTGTGGAACCCAACCTTCGTGCGTCCGTCAGAGGTCTTTCACCAAACGGAGGGCGTCATAGATCGCCGCATGTGTGTTGCGGGCAGAAACTGCGTCGCCGATGCGGAACAGCTGGAAGCTGCCATCCGGGTGACGCTCCAGCTGCTGTGCCCTCCCGGCGATCAGCGCGTCGTGGTCCACCGCGCCGCCATTGCGGCTGTGGGGGCGCAACGCGTGATACAGATCGTCATTGGGCAATGTGCCGTAGTTCACCACCACCTGATCGTAGCTCTGCTCCGTGCTGTGATCGCTGTAGTCCGTGCCGATGGTGGCCCGCAACTCATTGCCCTGACGCTGCACATCCAGCAGGCGGCGGGTGACAGTGAACGTCACATCCTTGTCCTGCAGCGCACGCATGTAAGGCACCAGATTCATCGCCATGATGTCAGGCGCAAAGGTCCGATCAGGGGTCATGACTTCGACCTGAGCCCCCGCCGCAGCCGCCACTTCTGCGGCCTGCAATCCGGGGTGGTCGCCGCTTTCGTCGTAGATCAGCACGCGGCCCGCCGGTTTCACGTCCCCCGCGATCAGATCCCAAGCGCTGACCACATGCGCGGCCTCCTGTCCTGTCTCAAACAGTTCCAGATTGGGCAGGCCTCCGGTGGCGATGATAATCACATCCGGTTTTTCCGCCAGCACATCCTCTTCCTCAGCCCAGGTATTAAAGTGGAATTGGACGTCCCGCGCCGCACATTGCGCCATGCGCCAGTCGATGATGGAGATCATCTCGCGGCGGCGCGGAGATTGCGCGGTCAGGCGAATTTGACCACCGGGATCGGGCTGCGCCTCAAAGACCACGACCTTATGACCGCGCTCGGAGGCCACGCGCGCGGCCTCCAACCCCGCGGGGCCTGCCCCCACGATCACCACTTTCTTTGATGCCTCGGCAGGTGTGATCTCGTGCGGCATCGTCAGCTCGCGTCCGGTTGCGGCGTTGTGAATGCACAGCGCATCGCCCGCCTGATAGATCCGGTCCAGACAATAGGTGGCCCCCACACAAGGGCGGATGTCGTCCTCGCGCCCCTCGCGGATTTTTTTCACCACATGCGGGTCGGCCATATGTGCCCGCGTCATCCCCACCATATCCAACAGCCCCGCCTGCACCGCGTGGCGCGCGGTGGCGACATCCGGGATGCGCGCTGCGTGAAACACCGGCAGGTCCGTTTCCTGTTTGACCCGGCCTGTAAAATCCAGATGCGGCGCGGATTTCATACCTTGTACCGGGATCACATCGGTCATCGCCGGATCGGTATGGATGCGCCCTCGGATCACATTGAGGAAATCCACCTGCCCCGTCGCGCTCAGGATGCGGGTGATGTCCAGCCCTTCCTCTGTGGTGATGCCGCCCTTTTGCACCTCATCCGCTGTGAACCGCATACCAACAATGAACTCGTCCCCCACCCGCTTGCGAATGGCCGAGAGCACATCCATCGGGAACCGCAAACGGTTCTCCAAAGTATCCGCACCATAAGGGCCGCTCAGATCATTGGTCAGCGGCGACCAGAACTGGTCAATCAAATGGCCATAGGCCTGCAACTCGATCCCATCCATACCCCCGGCTTTCATACGTTCGGCGGCATCGGCGAAATCCGTGATGATGCGCTCGATGTCCCAATCTTCGACTAGCTTGGGAAAGGCCCGGTGCGCCGGTTCGCGGTACCGAGACGAGGACACCGACGGCAGCCAGTCTCCTTTGTTCCACCCCGTGCGTCGGCCCAGATGCGTGAGCTGGATCATCACCGCGCAGCCGTGTTCATGGCAGCCTTCGGTCAGGTCGGTGATCCACGGCACCACCTCGTCCTTGTAGGCGAGGATATTGTTGAACACCGGCGGGCTGTCCTTGGAAACCGCTGCAGACCCCGCCGTCATCGCCAGTGCTACTCCGGCCTTTGCGCGCTCCGCATGATAGGCGCGGTAGCGTGCCTTGGGCATGCCATCCTCCGGGTAGGCCGGTTCATGACTGGTGGTCATGATACGGTTGCGAAGGGTCAGATGCTTCAGCTGAAAGGGCTGCAAAAGCGGATCGTGTGACATGGCGCTGCCTCATGGAATCAGGTGACTTGACACAAGTGTAAAGTGAGCCTGCATCGCAATTGACACTTGTGTCAATTATTTTAAAGTGCGCTCATGTCCAAACCCACCTCCCCTCGCCCGCGTGGCTCGCGCGACCTCTGGCTCGATGCTGCGCTTGATCTCTTGGTCTCAAGTGGGATCGACGCGGTGAAGATCATGCCGCTGGCGCGCGCCGTGGATCAAACGCGCACGGGGTTTTACTGGTATTTCAAGGATCTCGGCGCGCTGCACGACGCCATGGTTGAGACATGGGAGGCCCGCAATACTGGCCAGATACAGGCCCGCTGCGAGGCCCCGGCGGGGACCATCAACACAGCCCTGTTCAACCTGATGGACTGCTGGCTCAACCCGACCCTGTTTGATGCCCGCCTAGATCTGGCGATCCGCAACTGGGCGCGCAACGACGCCACACTGGCGGCGCGGCTTGATGCGGCGGATAATGCCCGCATCGCCGCCGTGCACGACATGTTCCTGCGCTTTGGCTACAGCAGGGAACAGGCCGACGTCAGAAGCCTTACGGTCATCTACACGCAGGTAGGCTATCTCTCGATGGAGGTCGAAGAGGACCCTGTCGCGCGCCTAAACCGCGTACCACATTACGTGGAGATGTTTTCAGGCCAGCCCCCGACACAGGCAGAAATCGCTGAGTTCATGGCGCGCCATACGTCGGGCTAGCCAATGGTACGGCAGCGGGCGACGGCGGCGTCCAGCCCTTTTTCTAGCTCTGCGCCAATGTCTGATGCCCGCAGCACCTCCAGCCCCGCAGCAGTGGTGCCAGCGTAGTCGATCATTTCCTGCACATGATCGGTCGGGCGGGCACCGCCTGTCGCCATCATCTGCCCGGCACCGAGGAACAACTGCCGCACCGCCTTGTCGGCGACCTCGGGCGGCAGGCCCTTGGCCTCGGCGTAATCCGCCATCACTTCGGCGAAATAGGCGACAAACCCCGGCACCGGCCCGGTCATCGCGGTGAAAACGTCCAGATGCGCCTCCTGCGTGATCCGGTCCGTGCTGCCGCAGGCCTCAAACATTGCCGTGGCAAAGGCCCGATCCGCATCCGACGTGGCCTCTGTCGCAACCCAAGGCGAATAGGCAAGCTGCTCCGCCGCCGCCGGGCTGCTCATGGCGCGAATGACCCGCGTCGCCCCGCTCAATTCGGAAATCCGGTTGATCGTGATCCCCGCCATGACGGAGATCACCAGCTTGTCTCTGAGGTCCAGCGACAGCGTGCCCATCGCCGCAGGTGGCACGCACAATAGCACCACGTCCGAGGCCACAATCAGGGCTGCCGTGTCCGTGGTGATGTTCAGCCCCGGATGATCGGAGAACCCGTCAAGCTGCCCGGACCGCGACGCCACCCAGATTCGATCCCCGGCGACCATCTGCGCCTGCACAACCGCGCGCAGGATCGCACTGCCCAGCATGCCCGTCCCTCCGATGATACCGAATGTCTGGTCTGCCATGGCACTGCGCTCCTGTTATCTGTGTCAGCCCTCCGCCATGTGACAGGCGACCCGGGTTGTGCCGATCCTGCGCATCTCGGGGCGTTCTTGTCGACAGATGTCACCCGCCAGCGGGCAGCGCGGGTGAAAGGCGCAGCCGGGCGGTGGGTTGATCGGGTCGGGGATTTCACCTTCGGGCGGGGCCACCTCGCGGCCAAACCCATCCATACGCGGAGCGGCCTCCAGCAGCATCTGCGTATAGGGGTGTTTGGGGCGCTCAAACAGCTCGTCCGGCGCGCCCTCCTCAACCAGCCGCCCGAGGTAGAGCACCCCGATCCGGTCGGCCATATGCTGCACCACCGTCAGATCGTGGGTGATCAGCACATAGGTCAGGCCAAAGTTGTCCTTGAGGTCACTCATCAGGTTCAGCACCTGCGACTGCACCGACACATCCAGCGCCGATGTGGGCTCGTCGCAGACGATCAGACGCGGCTCGGAGGCCAGCGCGCGGGCAATACAGATCCGCTGCCGCTGCCCGCCGGAGAACTCATGCGGGAACTTTCCCGCGTCCTTTACCGACAGACCCACCTGTTCCAGCAGGCGTTCGGCCAGCCCGTCGGTCTTACCACCACGCGCCGCCACGGGTTCGACGATGATGTCACGCACCCGCCAGCGCGGGTTGAGCGAGGCGTAGGGATCCTGAAAAATCATCTGGATGTCAGAGCGGATCGCATCGACCTTTGCGGCGTCTTTCTCGTTCGCCAGATCAACGCCTTCGATCTCCACATTGCCCTCAGAAGGGTTGAGCAACCCAACCAGCATCCGGCCAATGGTGGATTTGCCAGACCCGGATTCGCCAACGAGCGCATAGGTGGTTTGCGGCTCGACCTCGAAATCCACCTCTGACACAGCGGTCAGAAAGGCCTTGGGTTCGCGTTCGATTACCCGATTCAGCCAGGGTTTGGAGACGTCGAACACACGGCTCAGGTTCTTGACGGAGACAAGCGCCATCAGGAGGCCTCCTCATGTTGGAGCGGGAACCAGCAGGCGGCGGCATTGCCGTCCACCGTAGGGGCGGGGGCCTGGCGGCATTTGTCGGCCACGCGCGGGCAGCGAGGGTTGAAAGCACAGCCATCGGGCACCGCATCGAGACGCGGCATGGCGCCGGGGATCTGGTGCAGGCGAGACTTCCCGCGCGACGCCAGCGGCGTCGAGGCCATCAACCCATGCGTATAGGGGTGCTCCGGCGCGGTGATCACATCGCGCACAGGGCCAAGCTCGGCCAGCCGCCCGGCATACATCACCGCCACACGGTCGGCGGCCTCGGCAATCACGCCCATATCATGAGTAATCAGCATCACCGCGGTGCCACGCTCGCGGCAGAGCCGTTTCAACAGCGCGATAATCTGCGCCTGTACGGACACATCAAGCGCGGTCGTCGGCTCATCGGCGATCACCAGCGACGGCTCTGCACAGAGCGCCAGCGCGATGACAACCCGTTGACGCATACCGCCCGAGAACTCATGCGGGTAGCTGTTCACACGTTTGGCGGCACCGGGAATGCCGACCTCTTCGAGGGCGGCCACGGCGCGCTTCTCGGCCTCGGATTTGCTGATCGGCAAATGGGTCAGCATGGTTTCCACCAGCTGGTCGCCAATCCGCAAAAGCGGATTGAGCGAGGTCAGCGGGTCCTGAAAGACCATGCCGATTTCCTTGCCGCGCAGACGCCGCATGGCGTCGCCCTTCAGGGTGTCGATGCGTTTGCCGTTGAGCCAGATTTCACCGGCCGACACATGCGCCGGCGGGCTGAGCAGGCCGATGACGGCATTGCCCGCCATCGACTTGCCGGCACCACTTTCGCCGACGATGCCGAGGATCTCGCCTCCGGCGATGTCATAGGTGACCCCATCGACCGGTTTCAGGATGCCGTGGCGGGTTGGGATTTCCACAGACAGATTGCGGATGGACAGAACTGGTTCGGCCATTAGCGAAGCCTCGGATTCAGGGCGTCACGCAGCCAGTCGCCCAGCAGGTTGACGCTGAGCGCCAGCGCCAGAAGCGTGATCGCGGGGAAAAGAAGGATCCACCACTCGCCGGAGAACAGGAATCCCTGCCCGATGCGAATGAGCGTACCAAGAGACGGCTGGGTCGGTGGTGCGCCCACCCCGAGGAACGACAGCGTCGCCTCGGCAATGATCGCCAGCGCCAGCGAGATCGTCGCGATGACCAAGACAGGCGACAGCACGTTGGGCAGGATATGCCGCAGCATGATCGCACCCGAGCGTCGCCCGATCAGCCGGGCGGCCTCGACGTATTCCTTGTTCTTCTCGACAAGGGTCGCGCCACGCACCACGCGGGCAAACTGCACCCAGTCCGACAAGCCGATCGCAAGGATCAGCACCCAGATTGCCATCTGATCGCGGTACTCTACCGGGGTGATGCCCTTGGCGACGCCAAAGATCAGCATTGCTACCAGGATCGACGGAAAGGTCAGCTGCACGTCCGCGACGCGCATGATGATGGTTTCGACCCAGCCCCCAAGGTAGCCGGACAGCAGGCCCAGCGTGATGCCAAGCACCATGGCGAACAGGACAGCCGCCACGCCCACGAACAGCGAGACCCGCATGCCGTAGAGGATGGTGGAGAACACATCACGGCCCTGATCATCGGTGCCCAGCAAGAAGGTCTCGCCGGTGAAGTCATTGGGGGCCAGCGGCGGCGTGAACCCGTTCATCAGGTTCAGGGAGGCCGGATCAAACGGGTTGGTCGGCGCGATCAGCGGCGCGAAAAGCGACGCCAGCACCATGACCAACACCACAACGGTGGAGACCACCGCCACGGGGGAATGGGTAAAGGTATAAAACAGGTCGCTGTCGAGCGCGGTGCGCAGACGCGACTTTTGCGGCGGGATGGTTGTCTCGGACATTAGTGGCCTCCCTTGCGATCAACGCGCAGTCGCGGATCGATGAAGAAATAGAGGATATCGACGATCAGGTTGATGCCCACGAACATGACGGAGATCAGCATCAGATAGGCAGCCATGACGGGGATATCGACGAACTGGATCGCGTTGATGAACAGCAGGCCGACACCGGGCCACTGGAACACCGTCTCGGTGATGATGGCGAATGCGATGATCGCGCCGACCTGCAGGCCGATCACGGTGATCACCGGCACCATGGTGTTCTTCAGTGCGTGACGGAAATGGACCGCCCGGTTGCGCAAGCCCCGCGCGCGGGCAAAGCGGATGTAATCCTGCCGCAGCACCTCTAGCATCTCGGAGCGCACCAGCCGCATGATCAGCGTCATCTGATAAAGCCCCAGCGTGATCGACGGCAGGATCAGCGCCTTGAGCCCGCTTGCGGTCAGGAACCCGGTGGTCCATGCGCCGAGATCCACCACTTCGCCGCGTCCAAAACTGGGCAGCCAGCCCAACTCGACCGAGAACAGGTAGATCAGCAGGATGCCGATCAGGAAGGTCGGCAGCGAGACCCCGATCAGCGAGACCGACATGATGATATTTGCCGCAATGCCCTTTCGTCGGATCGCGGTGAAGACCCCCAACGCGATGCCGAACAATACCGCGAGGATGCCGGAGACCGCCGCCAGTTCCAGCGTTGCTGGCGCGCGTTCCATCAGGATGTCGATCACCGGGCGACCTTGACGGTAGCTGACGCCAAAATTGCCCTGAACTGCGTTCTCTAGGAAGCGGTAGTATTGCACCACGAAAGGCTGATCGAGGCCCAGCTGCTCACGCAGCCGTTCGATGTCGTCTGCCGTGCGCTCCTGCCCCAGCATGTTGTCGATCGGATCCCCGACAAAGCGGAACATCGCAAAGGCCACAAGCCCGACGATAAGAAGGACCAGCGCGGATTGGGCCACGCGCCGGATGATGTAAGCGAGCATATCTGTGCTCTCCTGTGGGTGGATGATGGGGGCCGTGGCCCCCGTCTGCCTGATTGAGCGGCGTTAGTTAACGGAGACCCAGCGCAGGATAAAGAAGTTATCCGGCCTTTGGGTCAGGGTGACGTTGCTGCCGGTGCCCCAGACCAGCGGTTGTACATAGAGCGGCACATAAGCGGCCTCGTCCTGCAAGGTCTGTGCGACCTCATCGAGCATTGCCTGACGGGTCGGCTCGTCAATTTCGGACTGGATCTGCGGGAGCAGCTCATCGACGCGCGCATTGGAATAGCCGCCAAAGTTCCACGACCCCAGCTTCTTTTCCTCATTCGGAGTGGCGCCGAGGAAGCGGATCGGATGTTCCGCATCAAAGGTGCCCGGCGACCAGCCAAGAAGATACATGTCGTAATTATCGGCCCGCAGCTCCGGCCAGTAGTTCTGCACCGGCATCGCATCCAGCGTCGCGGTCAGCCCCACCTGCGCCAGCATTGCGGTAACGGCCTGACAGACGGCCTCGTCATTGAGGTAACGGTTGTTGGGGCATTTGAAACCGAAAGAAAAGCCATCGGGGTATCCTGCCTCGGACAGCAGAGCCTTGGCGGCCTCAGGATCATATGCGGGCGCATCCTCCAGTGCGTCGGAATAGCCCCGCATGGCGCCACTCACCAGTTGGTTCACCGGTTCGGCATTGCCACGCATGATGGTGCGCAGGATTGCCGGCACGTTGATGGCATGGGCCACGGCCTTGCGCACGCGGACATCTGCGAAAGGGTTGCCTTCGGTCTCGGCCGAGAACTTCAGCGCGTCGGCCTCATGCGGGAACCCCAGCATGATCACCCGCGCCTCGATGCCCTGCACCACCTTCACATCCGGGTTGCCCTGCAGGCGCTGGACGTCCTGAATGGGCACAGGGTTGATCATATCCACATCGCCGGACAACAGCGCCGCCAGCGCGGTGGCCGGGTTCTGAATCGGCGTCATCTCGGCGCGGGTAATGTTATGCTCTGCCTCGCCCCACCAGCCCTCGAACGGTTCCAGCACCGTGCGCAGGCCGGGTTCACGCGTGGTCATGCGAAACGCTCCGGTGCCATTAGTGTGAAGCGTGGCGTGGTTGCCGCTCTCCTTGTCGGGGCGGGCGGCAGCATTGGCCTCGGCCCAGCCGCTGTCCATGATCATCCAGTTGGCAATGCTGTCGGGAAAGATCGGGTTAGGCGAATGGGTCAGGACATCAACGGTGTAGTCGTCCACCTGCAACATTTCCGAAACAGGCGCGAACCAACTGGCGGTATCCGCCTCGGGGCTTGATGCGCGCTGATAGGAGAAGATCACATCGTCAGCAGTGAAGGCGCTGCCATCCTGGAATGTCACACCTTCGCGCAGGTGAAACCGCCAGCCTTCGCCCGCGCCGATCGGCTCCCAACTGGTGGCCAGCGCAGGTTCGATACTCATATCCTTGCCGCGCCGCACGAGGCCTTCGTAGACATTGTTTAGAAAGCCCAGAACTGGCGTGGAATTGACCGCATGCGGGTCCATTGTCTGTGGGTCGGTGGTCACCGCCCAAGAGAATTCCTCGGCCTGAGCGGTGGGCACAAGGGCGGCAGGAACAAGAGCCGCCGCACAGGCAGCCGCAGTGAAAAAGCGGAACATCGTGGATCCTTTCCCGTCAATGCGCGTGTCGCCGGAGTGCGTGCTGCGCCCCGGCGACCCTGGCAAGTCAGCAACGCGCCACATTCAGGCGCGCTGCGATGAAGATCAGTTCATCTTGAAGTATTTGACCTTCGGCTGATCTTCGGGATCGACCGCGATATCGACCTTCTCGGACATACCCCAGTTCAGCACCTGGTGGTGGATCGGGATGTAGAGCTGCTCATCCTGAACCACCCGCCAGATATCGGCGATGTCCTGGTTGCGCGCGTCCAGATCGGTGTTGGAAGCCAGCGATTTGATCTTCGCGTCCAGCTCGTCATTGTCGTAGCCGGTGCCATTCCAGGTGCCGATGTCGCCTTCACGACCATGCACGAGGAAGTTGAAGACATACTCGGAGTCATAGGTCGGCACACCCCAACCGAGCATATAGAAGTCGGTCTTGCCGTCGGTGATCAGCGGGAAGTGCTGCGCCTTGGGCTTGGCATCGAGGTTCACCGTGATGCCAATCTGACCCAGCATGCCCACGGCGGCCTGACAGATCGGCTCGTCGTTGACATAGCGATCATTGGGGCAGTCCAGACGGATCGAGAACCCGTCGGCGTAACCGGCCTCTTCCATCAGCGCCTTGGCACCTTCGATGTCGGTGGTGGATTCCGCGTCCATCTCTTCGGTCCAACCGTTCACGAACGGCGGTGCGATCATGCCGGCAGGCTGGGACTGGCCCCGCATCACGACCTTCTGGATCGCATCGCGGTTGATCGCCATCGACATCGCCTTGCGCACGCGCACGTCCGCCAGCGGGTTCTTACCGTCGATATTGTCGGCCTCGATGTCATCGGCGCCCATGTTGAGACCGAAGAAGATCACCCGGTTCTGCGGCGCTTGACGCACCATCAGGCCATCGGCGTTGCTGACGCGGTCCAGATCCTGAACCGGCATGTCCTGCAGGAAATCAACTTCGCCGGACAGCATTGCGGCAACGCGGGTCGCGGCGTTCTGAATCGGGGTATAGACGATCTCGGTCACTTCCAGCGGGAACTGGCCAATGCCCCAGTAGTCTTCGTTCAGCGTCATCACCGTTTTGACGTCCGGCTCGCGGCTTTCCAGCACATAGGGGCCGGTGCCGTTGGCGTTGGTGGTGGCATAGGTGATCTCGCCGCCCTCAAAGTCCTGCACATTCACGGTGTTGTTGGCCTCGGTCCAGCCCTTATCCATGATGAACAGGTTGGTGAGGTTGGACGGCAGGATCGGGTTCGGACCATCGGTGACGATCTCAACGGTCAAATCATCGACTGCGCGCACTTCGGTGATGGAGCCGATCAGCTCCTTCATGTCGGAGTTTTCCTGCTTGGCGCGATTGAAGGAGAACACCACATCCTCGGCGGTAAAATCAGCGCCGTCATGGAAGGTGACGCCTTCGCGCAGCTTGAACACCCAAACGTTTGGATCGCCTTCCTTGGGCGCCCATTCGGTCGCCAGCGCAGGCTCAAACGCGCCGGTCACGTCGCGGATGATCAGCGGTTCGTACATCTGGTGGCGAATGGTGTGCGTCGGGCCTTCGTTCTGGGCGTGCGGGTCAAGCGTCAGCGCATCGCCGGAGCGCGCCCAGCGCAGGGTTTCGGCGCTCAGCGGCGCTGCCGTCGCCAAGAGAAGCGATGTGAGTGTCAGTACTGTTGTGGTCTTCATAAGACCTCCCCTAGTCTTTTTTTCATTTGCTTTTCGATCTGAACAGCTCGCAAACCGTCAGACCCATGCGGCGCAGTTTTGGCGAACACCTGAGCTTTGACAAGCCTGTGCAGGCGGATTGGATAAAATATATTCTCTCAATGCCGATCTGGGAGCCGTCAAGGCGGAAAGGCACGCCTTCGCCCTGTCGTCGGGTCATCCGCGCCCGCGATACCCCGGACCGACAGGGCAAGTTTGACAAGCGAAAGCCGCGCAGCCCATGCCCCGCAATTCGCGCGCCACTGAGTGGCACCTGAGGCAGAAATGACTTGGCAGATCGGAGAAAGCGCTCGGTGTCGCAGCGCCGCCGGGAGAGATTCGCTTCAGATATCTCAGAGGTATCTACTGGGTGCACGTGGCGTCAGTCTGTTGGGCAGGGCTGACCCGCAGCGCCCCAAAGCGCCATATCCTCGACATGCTCTTCCAGCGTGCGGGGCGCGGGGTCTCGGTCTCCGCCGGGCGACCAGCCCCAGGCCACCGGCCCGTTGAGGCTGGCGTCATGTTCCAGATGCTCCACCAAGCCGCGCCAATCACGTCCGCCGTTGCGCTCAGGGTCCTTGAGCTGCGCACAGATCTCAGTGCGGGGTTTTCCGAACCACTCGAACTCCACCGGTGCTAGCTGCCACGCAATACCAAAACGCGGCGCGGCGTGTGGTGCGGTGTCAAAATCATCTGAGGTCACATGGCAGGTCTGACAGGGCAGGAACTCCGCCCCGATACGGCTTTCACCGGCATTGATGTGCATCCCATGCGGGCGCGCTTCACCGTAACTTGGCCCGGACCACATCGGGATATTGTCCTCGCCCACGTGGCAATTGGCGCATCTGGGATGGGTCACCACCTCATAGATGCGCTCAAACGCCGCCTGCCCGTCTGCGCGACTGATGCTGCCCTCTTCCGGCAGGGACAGCGCACCTTCGGCAAGGGCTGCGCCCGCGATAGAAACCGCGGCAAGGATGACAACGCTCTTTTGCATGTCTCGGCCCTCCTCAGACGAAATCGATATGTTTGTTCAGCGGCAATTCGCGGATGCGTTGCCCGGTGGCGGCAAAGATCGCATTGGCCAGCGCCGGGGCCGCAGGCGGCACACCCGGCTCGCCCACCCCCCGGATGCGGCTGCCGTTGCTCAGCGCGCGCACCTCAATCTGAGGGGCCTGATAGAGCCGCACCCCCTCATAGGCGTGATAGTTGGTCTCAAGCGGGGCGTGATCCTCATAGGTCAGCGCGCAGTTCATCGCGTGCCCCAGCCCAAAGATCACCCCGCCAAAGACCTGCGCCTCCAGGTTCGTGGGATCAAGCACCTCGCCCACATCCACCGCCACATAGACCTGATCGATGCGAATGCCCGCCTCCGTCTGCCTGACCTCGATGACTTGTGCGCAGGGCACGCCAAAGGACATGCAGAACCCTACGCCACGTCCGCGCCCCTCAGCGATTGAGGGACCATCCCAGCCCGACATCTCGCCCACGGCCTCCAGCACCTTGCGCGCAGGCTCATGCAGACACAGGCGGATGCGCTCAGCCAGCGGATCAGCCCCGGCGGCATGGATCAACTCATCAAGGAAGCTATCGTGGTAAAACCCGTTGCCCGACGCGCCGACCGAACGCCAGGACGACACCGGCACCATGCTCGGCGCGCGATAGCCGGTGACACGATAGTTGGTAATATCAAACGGCTGATCCCACGACCCGGTGGTGATGGTCGCATCGGGGCCCGGCAGGCTCATCCCGCTCAGTCGGCCAAACCACTCCGGGGCCATGGCCGATTGACTGACCGAAAGATCAAAGGCCACCACCTTGCCATCTGCGACCTTACCGCGCCCTGCGGCAACCGAGGCCGGGCGCGGGTAGTCGTGGCTCATATCCTCTTCGCGGCTCCACGTGAGTTTCAGATGCCGCCCCGGCACCGCCAGTGCCAGCTCCACCGCCTGCTCCACATGGGTCATCTCCAGCCGGTGACCAAAACTGCCGCCCATGGGCAGCACATAGACCTTCACGGCCTCAGGCGCGACGCCCGCAATGGTTGCGGCGCGGTCGCGGATGAACAGGGGGATCTGGGTCCCGGTCCAGATTTCCACCTGCCCGTCCAGCACCCGCACCACCGCGTTCATCGGCTCCATCGGCGCATGGGCGAGATAGGGAATGCGATAGCGCGCCTCGATAATCTCGCCCGCCTCCAGTGCGGCGTCCACATCGCCCTCATCGCGCTGGCGGTGGTCATAGCTGTCGGGATCGCCCAGCGCCTGTTCAAGCGCGGCAAATATCCCGTCCGAGGTGCCAGGATAGTCCGGCGCGCTCCACTCGATCTGTAGCGCCTCTGCCGCCTGAAACGCACGCCAGGTGTTGTTGGCAATCACACCGACACCGTTGCTGACCGGCAGGATTTTCTCCACCCCGCGCATCCCCTCTGCCGCCGAGGCATCAACACGCGCGCCCGCGGTGCCAACGGCAGGGTTGGCACGCACGGTGGCATGCAACATGTCCTGAAATTCCATGTCGATGCCGTAGACCTCAGTGCCGGTGCATTTGCGCAGCATATCCAGACGCGGCAGATCGGGCTTGCCCAGATAGCGCCACGCAGAGGCAGGGCGCAGGGTCACATCCGTGACCGGGTCAATCTCTGCCGACTCTGCCGCCAGATTCGTATAGGCGATGGCGGTGCCATCCGGCAGGATCACCGCGCCATTTTCGGTCCGCAGATCCCCACGCGCCACGCCAACCCGACGGGCCGCCGCCTCTTTCAGGGTTTCGCGGGCCGTCGCCCCCGCCATGCGCATCCGGTCAAACCCATCCGGCACAGTGGACGACCCGCCGGTCATCTGGATTGAGAACAGCTTGGCCGGGACCGACATGAAGTCACGCAGGGTCTCGGCCACAAACCCATCCTGATAGGCTGGAAACGGCACGCCCTCGCTCAGCACCGTGGCGTTGTAATAGGCCTGCCCCGGCATCCCCGGGGTGATCGTCGCGGTGGCCGGGTCGATGTCCAGCTCCTCGGCGATCAGATAGGCCTGGATGGAATAGGCCCCCTGCCCCTTGTCCGCGCGTGGCGTAATCAGGGTGATGCCTTCTGCGTCGATCTTCACAAAGGGCGTGATCGCCGCCTCACCCTCCTTCAGATCATCAAGCAGTGGATTGGGGATCGGCTTTTTCGCCATGTAGACGCCAAAGGCCACGCCCCCGGCAATGGCGGCGGACCCAATCAAGAATGTACGGCGGGCAATTTTTCCAGCACGGCTCATGGCTCAGGCCTCGCTCAATTTCTGCGCAGCGTCATGGATCGCGGCCCGGATACGGGGATAGGTGCCACAGCGGCAGAGGTTCCCCGACATCACCGCATCAATCTCTGCATCGGAGGGGTCCGGGTTCAGGTCGAGCAACGCTGCCGCCTGCATGATCTGGCCCGATTGGCAGTACCCGCATTGCGCCACCTGATGTGCCACCCATGCGGCCTGCACCGCATGCAGGCTCTCGGGGATGCCCAGCCCTTCAATGGTGGTGACGTCGCCCTCAAGATCTCCAACCGGCAACTGACAGGAGCGCACCGCCATCCCGTCCACATGCACCGTGCAGGCCCCGCATTGGGCGATGCCGCAGCCATATTTTGGACCTTTGATGTTCAACTCATCCCGCAGCACCCACAACAGGGGCATCTCGGGTTCGACATCGACCTCATGTTCGGTCCCGTTCACGGTCAGCTTCATGATGGATCTCCGTGGCAGCCGTTCGCCTCTACATTAGCGCAAACGCGACGCAGAAACACGCCCGACAGGCGACAGATACCATGACCTTAGGTCAGCCTATGGCGCATATGGCGCCATGCGTGACACTTACCCCGGCGCCAAATCCTTTCAATTCGATATTGTCTTCAAGACCTTAGTCAAAACCGTACGCCGCCGATCAAGATCAGGGCACGAGCAAAACGCATGCCTTAACCTTGTGCCTAGACACCGCATTGCTCCGCTGCGTCAGGCAGTCTGCCGTGCTCAGCAGCTACGCCAGGACAGGGGAAGCCGAGCCGAGATCTGAGGTGATCCGGATCATGTCCTTCAGCAAATAGGCGGGCGCGGATTCGGCGGAGGCGCCCACACCTTGCCCGATCAACGCCGCCGGGATGGTCGTCGCGGCGGCAAGCGCCTCCGCAAGCGGGACATCACACTGCGTTGTCAGGATGCGCAACGCCGTCGTCAGATCAAGGTCCGCCCCCGCAAGCGTGCCGTCCGGCAGGCACAACCGCCCATCGCGGCGGGTAATCCTGCGCCCTTCTAAGTGGAATTCTGTCGCGTCGGTTCCCGCAACGGCCATTGCGTCAGACACCAGAAAAATGCGCCCCAATCCGCGGCGCTTGGCAATCCAGGCGGCACGCAGGCTGGCGGGATGGACATGTATGCCATCCGCAATCACGCCCGCTGACAGTTCAGCGGTATCGAGCACGGCCCCCACGAGCCCCGGCGCGCGATTGCCGAGCTGACTCATGGCGTTGAACAGATGCGTGGCACAGCGCGCGCCCGCATGCACATACCGCACACAGGTCTCGAACGCAGCGTCTGTATGACCGAGCGAGACCAGCACGCCAGCCCCTACCATACGCTCGACCTGCTCCGGTTTTACATTCTCAGCAGCGATCGTGACCTTCAGCTTTGGCAATTGCTCCGCAGCTTCGCAGATCACGGCAAGATCCGCGTCCTCCATGGGCCGGATGAACCCCGGATCATGAGCGCCCTTTCGGGCGACGGAAAGATGCGGCCCCTCCAGATGCAGGCCACCAAACCCACGTATGCCAGCGTCATGCGCGGCGATACCCGCCTGCAGGGTCTTGCGCGTTTTCTCAGGCGAATCCGTGATCAACGTGGGCAGAATCGTGGTTGCTCCGAGGCTGCGATGTGCAGCGCAGATCCGATTGATCGTGTCCACGCTGGGCGCATCGTTCAACATCACGCCACCGCCACCATTCACCTGCAGATCGACGTATCCCGGCGACAAGATATCCCCGCCGAGGGCAACCTCCTCGCCCCGCTCGGTCAGTTCCGCAACCGGAACCAGAGCGGACAGCTGGCCGTCGCGAAACTGGGCAGCATACCCGTCTCGAAGAGCTTCGCCGTCGAAAATGGGTCCGCCCAGAAAGGTGATCAGCGGCTGCATCATACGGTTTCCGTGACCTTGTTCAGGTGGCGCGGCGCATCTGGGTTCACACCCCGGCGCGTGGCCACGGTTTCCACCATTCCATAGAACGATACGATGGAGGAGATCGGATCGGTGATCCAGTGGTCCGTCCGCACATGCGGCAGCACTTCGGCCCCCTTCGCCTTGTCGGTGGTCGCAAAAACCCGCGCGCCCTTTTCAACCAGGGCCTGCACCATGTCGCCAACACTATCCTCGGCTGCGTCTGCTGCGGCAAAGGCAATCACCGGGAAATTCTCGCCCACGATCGACACTGGCCCATGCAGTACCTCAGCCGCTGAATAGCTCTCGGCATGGATCTGACAGGTTTCCTTGAACTTCAGCGCCGCCTCGTTCGAAACCGCCCAGCTGGGCCCGCGCCCCAGCGTATACAGCGACTGGCCATCAATGGCCTCAACGGCGGCACTCCAGTCGCAATCCTTTGCCTTCGCCAGATGCCCCGGCAGCTTGCGGATCGCATCGAGCAACGCCGCGTCCTGCTTGACCTCTGCCAGCAACCAAAGACCGGCGACCAGCGAGGTCACAAATGTCTTGGTCGCCGCGACGCTCAGTTCCGGGCCCGCGTGGATCGGCAACACAGCGGCAGAGGCTTTCGCCAGAGGGGAGGCACCGTCATTGGTAATTGCCACCGTATAGGCGCCCTTGTCGCGGAACGCCGAGGTCAGCTGCACGATGTCCGGGCTTTTGCCCGACTGCGACACAGAAATGCTGAGCGCGCCCTTGCAGTTGAGGTCCACGCCGTAAATCGACTTCACCGACGGCCCCACCGAGGCCATTGGCAGGCCCAGCAGCAACTCACTGGCGTATTTCAGATAGGTGCTGGCGTGGTCAGAGGAGCCGCGGGCCACTGATAGCAGGTAGCTTGGTGCCAAATCCCGCACTTCGGCAGCCGTGGCGGTGACCGCCTGGGCGCCGTCGGTCAGCAGCCGCTCGACAGCATCGGGAATTTCATTGATTTCGCGTCGCATCTGCGTTTGAGGAGCGTTCATGGTATAAAACCTTTCACTTGGGCAGATCATTTAGAAGGGGCAGCTGGTCCATTCGGCACTCAGCTCAGCCGGAAAGCTGCAGTTCCGCAACGAAGTCGTAGGCGTCGCCACGGTAGAGGGATCGGGTCAATTCCGCGACACGCCCGTCTTCGAGAAACGACAGACGCTGGATGCGCAGACCCGCAGTGCCTTCGGCAACATTGAGCAACTCCGCCTCGGTTGATTCGAGGTTGATGGCAGAGATCTTCTGGATCGCGCGCACCGGACGATGTCCGATCTGATCCAACGTCGCATAGAGCGAGGTCGTGACCTCCAGCGGGTTCGGTAGAATACTGAGGGGCAGTGCCGCACGTTCCAACGCCATCGGCTGACCGCCAGCCTCGCGCAGACGATAGATGCGCGCGACGGACTCATCATCGCCGAGGCTCAACACCGAGATCTCCTCCTCGGTCGGCAAGAACACTCCGCGCTCCAGCCATTTGGACGTGGTCTCAAGCCCGCGCTGCTGCATGTCCTCGGTAAAGGAGGTCAAATGCGAAAGCGATTGCTCAACGCGCGCCGTGCTTTCCCGCACGAAAGAACCGGAGCCTTGTCGCTGCTCGATCGCGCCTTGCTGCACCAATTCGTGCATCGCCTTGCGCACAGTGACCCGAGACAGATCTGTGATGTCGGCAATCTCACGCTCTGGCGGCAGGGAGCTGTTGGGCGGCAACACCCCAGAATGGATGGCTTCCTCAAGACGGCGGCGCAACTGCACATAGCGCGGACCAGCCCCCTGATCGAACCAACTATCCGGCTTCAGAAATTCAGTGATCGTCATCCCGCACCTCCTGTGCGAACTCATGCGCCAGAATGATCGCCCCATCGAGTGGCGTGCCCTTCGGGCTGATGCAGGCCTCCTGCATGGCCGGGGGCAGATAGGGCAGGAACTGCGGCGCAATCCCGCCTGTCAGACAAAGCGGAAGCCCGGCGACCCAGCCCATCTTGTGCAGCGTACTGGAAAGCTCACGGCCCGCTGCATTCAGGATATCCACCGCAAGCGGATCCCCCGTGGCGGCGAATTCGGTCACATCCGGCGCGACCCGGCCAAAGTCAGCGGGTGTCGCAGAGGCCGCAAAGGCCACGATTTCAGCCGAGCCCCCGAAGCGGTTCAGCAAATGCGCCCCAAGACCGGAGGCCTCGCGCAGCAGGTCAACTTCTTCCAACGTACAGGATAGCGCACGCCGACCGACCCATTGGGCCGACGCCGGATCTCCGAGGATCGCTCCCCAACCTCCTGCGAATCGGCTTTGTCCCTCAAGCTGCGCCGCAAAGAACGACCCGGTGCCACAATGCGCGATCAGGCCGTCGCTACCGCCCAGCGCCCCATTGAGGGCAGTTGGGCGGTCATCCGTCACCCGTGCGCGATGAAACGGCAGAGCCGCCGCGAACCGATCTGCGATCACCGGCCCGGTAACCCCCGCAATCCCGATGTAAATTGGGCAGGTCACCAACGCCTCAACAGCATGGCCGGTCACCTCAGAGAGCCGCGCCAGACCATCAGTCACTTGCTGCACCGCCCCATCCAAGTCGGTCGAGATATTCGCCGACCCGGTCTCAACAGCGGTCACGCCCGCAACACCGGAAAGCGCCAAACGACATCGCGTGCCGCCGCCATCCAGAGCCAATATAGAGGTTTTCAATGCATCCGTCATGAAGATACCATTACGATACCAACCGGGATTTTGAAAGACAAAAACAGGACCAACCCCGTGAGAAATTCCGCAAATATCGGCAAAACCGGTAATTTCGCCGAAGAAACACCAGCCATATCACACAATGGTAGACAAAAGGTATCAAATGGGTATTGTTGATTCAAACTTGGAGGGAATCACGTGTCGACCGCTGCCACGGAACAACTGCACGACAAAGCCGGGGGGCTGGACGCTCGCCCACTGAGCGAGATCGCCGAAATATTGGCGCAAACTCAGCACGACGCCGCGCGCCCTCCGCGCCACGCGACGGCTGCACTCTGCGGCGGCGCCCTTGCCATGGCCGAGACCATCCGAACCGGCGGCACCTTGCATTATGCTGCTGCAGGCTCTTCCGGCCTTATGGCTGCTGCAGACGCACTCGAACTGGGCGGAACCTTCTCGATCCCCGCATCACAGCTGCGCATTCACATGGCCGGCGGCATGCCGACCGGAGTGGAGATGCCTGGCGGCACCGAGGATGAAACAGCCGAGCTGGAGCGCGCCTTGGATGGGCTTAGCTCAAACGATGTCTACATCGGCGTCTCGGCAAGCGGCACCACGCCTTACACGGTTGCAGGAGCGAAACTGGCCAGGCGTTGCGGCGCCACGGTGATCGGGATCGCGAACAACCCCGACACAGACCTGCTGAAACTCGCAGATCACGCTGTGCTTTTGCCGACCCCAGCTGAGGTCGTGTCCGGATCGACCCGAATGGGGGCCGGGACCGCACAGAAGATCGCGCTCAACACGCTCTCGACCCTGATGGCCATTGAACTGGGCCATGTTCACGATGGCATGATGGTCAACCTGCGGGCCGACAACATCAAACTGCGGGCCCGTGCCCGACAGATCGTCATGCAGATCTCAGATGTTACCGAAGATATCGCCACCGCCGCCATTGAGGCCGCCGGAGGCAACGTCAAATGCGCCATCCTGATCGCGGCGGGCGCAACTGACCTCGCGGACGCCACTGCGCGTCTGGAGACCACAGGTGGCAAGCTGCGCCCCGCGCTGCTGTCGCTCAACACATAAGAAAAACAATAAAATCATCCCAATAGGAGGAAGACTCATGAAAAGTAAGTTTATGTTGGCCGCATTGGCGGGCACCGCCCTCGTCGCGACATCCGCACTGGCCGAAGACGTCACCCTGACCGTCGAGAGCTGGCGGAATGATGACCTGACCCTGTGGCAGGACAAGATCATCCCCGCGTTTGAGGCTGCACACCCCGGCATCAAGATCAACTTCACGCCCAGCGCGCCGACAGAGTACAACGCTGTTCTGAACTCCAAACTGGATGCAGGCTCCGCTGGCGATCTGATCACCTGCCGCCCGTTTGATGCCTCGCTGGCGCTCTATGAGGCCGACCATCTCGCAGCGCTGGATGACATGGACGCCATGGACAACTTCTCCGACGTGGCGAAGTCCGCATGGCAGACCGACGATGGCTCCGCGAGCTTCTGCGTGCCGATGGCCTCGGTGATCCACGGCTTCATCTACAACAAAGAAGCCTTCGAAGAGCTTGGCCTTGAGGTTCCGACCACCGAGGAAGAATTCTTTGCCGCTCTTGAGACGATCAAGGAAGATGGCACCTATATTCCGATGGCGATGGGCACAAACGACCAGTGGGAAGCCGCCACCATGGGCTATAACAACATCGGCCCGAACTACTGGAACGGTGAAGAAGGCCGCAAGGCGCTGATCGAGGGCGAGCAGAAGCTGACCGACGAGCAGTGGGTTGCCCCCTTCGAAACGCTCGCCAAATGGGCGGATTACCTGGGCGACGGGTTCGAGGCACAGACCTACCCCGACAGCCAGAACCTGTTCACCCTCGGTCGCGCCGCGATCTATCCGGCAGGCAGCTGGGAAATCTCCGGCTTCAACGCGCAGGCTGATTTCGAAATGGGCGCCTTCAAGGCTCCGGTCAAAGCCGCTGGCGACAGCTGCTACATCTCGGATCACACCGACATCGGCATCGGCATGAACGCCTCCACCGAGCACCCCGAAGCCGCAAAAACCTTCCTGACATGGGTCGCGTCACCGGAATTTGCCGATATCTTCGGCAACGCTCTGCCCGGCTTCTTCCCGCTTTCGAACGCACCAGTCGATCTGGAAGATCCGCTGGCCAAGGAATTCGTCAGCTGGCGCGATGAGTGCGACAGCACCATTCGCTCGACCTACCAGATCCTGTCGCGCGGCACCCCGAACCTCGAAAACGAGACCTGGGGCGCATCTGCGGCCGCGATCAAAGGCACCAAGACACCTGAAGCACTGGGTGAGGAGCTGCAGTCCGGTCTCGAGAGCTGGTACGCACCGCAACAGTAAGCCTTAGAAACGACAGTATAACCGCTGTTGCAACACCCCCGGACGCGCCGTCCCGCGCGTCCGGGAACTGGACCGGAGTTTCCCATGCAAAAGCCCCGCATCCGCTGGCATATCGCCGTCTTTCTGGCCCCTGCCGTGCTGATCTACACCTCGGTAATGATCTTCCCCCTGTTCAATACGCTGCGCCTCGCCCTGTTCCAAAAGGTCGATCAGGAGCGCGTGTATGTCGGGCTGGAGAATTTCCGCACCCTGTTCTTTGATCCGACCTGGTCAGAGCAATTCTGGAACGCATTGGCGAACAACTTCTGGTTCTTCCTGATCCACATGCTGGTACAGAATCCGATCGGGATCGCGCTCGCTGCCCTGCTGAGCCACCCGCGCCTACGCTTTGCCGCGCTCTACCGCTCGGCGATCTTCATTCCGACGATCCTCAGCTTTGTGATCGTGGGTTTTGCCTGGAAACTGATCCTGTCGCCGATCTGGGGCATCGCGCCGTCGATGCTGGATGCAGTGGGGCTGAAGTCGCTATTCGCGCCGTGGCTGGGCAAGGAAGAATATGCGCTGACAACATTGGCAATGGTCTCCGTCTGGCAGTTCGTCGGCATCCCGATGATGCTGATCTACGCCGCGCTTCTGTCGATCCCCGAGGAAATGCTTGAGGCTGGCGAGATTGACGGCGTCACCGGCATCGCTGCCTTCTGGAAGATCAAACTGCCGCTGATCCTGCCCTCGATCGGGATCATCTCGATCCTGACTTTTGTAGCCAACTTCAACGCCTTCGACCTGATCTACGCCGCGCAAGGTGCGCTGGCTGGGCCGGATTTCTCAACCGATATCCTCGGCACCTTCATGTATCGGACGTTCTTTGGCTTCCAGCTGCAATTGGGCGACCCGCATATGGGGTCTGCCATCGCCGGCGCGATGTTCGCGATCATCCTCGTGGGCGTCTGTCTTTATCTTTTCGGCATCCAGAGCCGGATGCGCCGCTACCAGCTCTAACGGGAGACGACGATGAACTCTGCACGTTCCAACCCGATCAGCACAGTGGCCATGCATGGCGTGCTGATCCTCTATACGCTGATTGCGTTGTTTCCGGTCTTCGTAATCCTGATCAACAGCTTCAAGACCCGCAAAAAGATCTTTCGCGAGCCACTGGCGCTGCCGGATGCGGAAAGCTTCTCGCTGGTGGGCTATCAGACGGTGCTGAAGCAGGGGGATTTCTTCCTCTACTTTCAGAACTCCTTCATCGTCACCGTCGGCTCGCTAACGCTGATCCTGCTGTTTGGCGCAATGGCGGCCTTTGCGCTCAGTGAGTATCGCTTTCGTGGCAATATGATCATGGGGCTCTATCTGGCGCTCGGGATCATGATCCCGATCCGCATCGGCACCGTGGCGATCCTGGACATGATGGTGTCCACCGGTCTTGTGAACACGCTCTGGGCGCTGATCCTTGTCTATACTGCGCAAGGTCTCCCGCTGGCGGTCTTCATTCTGTCGGAGTTCATGCGGCAGGTCAGCGATGACCTGAAGAGCGCCGGTCGCATCGACGGGCTCAGCGAATACACGATCTTCTTCAAGCTGGTGCTGCCGCTGGTGCGCCCTGCGATGGCCACCGTGGCGGTGTTCAACATGATCCCGATCTGGAACGACCTCTGGTTCCCGCTGATCCTCGCGCCCGCTGAGGAAACCAAGACCCTGACACTGGGCAGCCAGGTCTTCATCGGCCAGTTCGTGACTGACTGGAACGCGGTTCTGTCGGCGCTGTCCATGGCAATCCTGCCGGTGCTGGTGCTCTATGTGATCTTCTCGCGCCAGCTCATTCGCGGCATCACGTCGGGGGCGGTGAAATGATTGGCTTTGTTCACAAAAACAGAGGGCAATCTCCGGCCTTAGGTGGGGGCATAGCCCCCGCCCAAGGGGGCGATCGGGGGCTACCCGATCCGCAAGCGGACCTGGCGGTTCTTCTACATAACTCGGGAGCCGTATCATGACCCGCGTTCTAGTCGCTGGCCTTGGCAACATGGGGCTCTCCCATGCCCTCGCCCATCACAAGCAGGACGGCGCCGAGATTGTCGGCCTCGTCAACCGCTCAGGTCAGGTGGATCACCCCGACCTTCAAGGTTACCCGGTCTTCACCGACTTCCATGTGGCACTTGAGGAAACCAAGCCGGACCTCGTGGTCGTCGCCACCTACTCCGACAGCCACGCCGACTATGCCGTGGCCGCGATGGAGGCAGGCGCGCATGTGTTTGTCGAAAAACCTCTCGCCACGACGGTGGAGGACGCCCGCCGTGTGGTCACCACCGCAGAGGCGACGGGACGCAAGCTGGTCGTGGGCTATATCCTGCGCCACCACCCCTCCTGGGTGCGCCTAATCCAGGAGGCCCGCGCGCTTGGTGGCCCATACGTGTTCCGCATGAACCTCAACCAGCAAAGCAGCGGCGCGGAGTGGGAAACCCACAAAGCGCTGATGCAGACCACAGCACCCATCGTGGATTGCGGCGTGCACTACGTGGATGTCTGGTGCCAGATCACTGATGCCAAGCCCGTTCAGGTGAACGCCATGGGCCTGCGCCTGTCGGAGGAAATCGCCCCGGACATGTATAACTACGGCCAGTTTCAGGTCACCTTCGACGACGGCTCTGTCGGCTGGTACGAGGCAGGTTGGGGCCCGATGATGTCGGAAACCGCTTTCTTCGTCAAAGACGTGATTTCCCCCAAGGGCTCGGTCTCCATCACGGGTGCAGATAAATCCAAATCCGCCGATGTGGACGGCCACACCAAGGTTGGTGGCCTATTGGTTCACCGACCCGAGGGCGACCAGCTGATCGATCTGCCGGATGAACCGGGCCATCAGGAGCTCTGTGACGCAGAACAGGCCCATATCCTGCGCGCCATCCGTGAAGACCTAGACCTTTCCCGCCATGCGCGGGACGCCGTTCAGTCGTTGGCGATCTGCCTCGCGGCTGATGAAAGCGTCCGCAGTGGGACCCCTGTCAAACTGAAAGAGGTAACGCCATGACCGCGCTGACCCTGACCAATGTCAACAAATCCTTTGGCAACGTGCATGTCCTCAAGGACATCAATATCGAAGTCGAAGAAGGCGAATTCGTCGTTTTTGTCGGACCCTCAGGCTGTGGCAAGTCCACGCTCCTGCGCACCATCGCCGGGCTGGAGGACGTAACCTCCGGCGAGGTCTGCATCGCGGGCGATGTGGTCAACCAGACGCCGCCGTCGAAACGCGGTATCGCGATGGTGTTTCAGTCCTACGCCCTCTATCCGCACCTCAATGTGCGCAACAACATGGCGTTGGCCCTGAAACAAGCCAAGGAAAGCAAGGAAACCATCGAAGAGCGCGTCGCAGAGGCCAGCCGCATGCTGAGCCTCGGGGATTACCTTAACCGTTTCCCCTCCGAACTCTCCGGCGGTCAGCGCCAGCGGGTGGCCATCGGTCGCGCCATTGTTCGTCACCCGAAACTGTTCCTGTTTGACGAACCTCTTTCCAACCTTGACGCCGCCCTGCGCATGAACACGCGTCTGGAGATCGCCAACCTGCACGACCAGCTTGGTGCCACCATGGTCTATGTGACCCACGACCAGACCGAAGCGATGACCCTGGCTGACAAGATCGTGGTGCTGCGCGACGGGCGGGTTGAGCAGATCGGTTCACCGATGGAGCTCTACAATAACCCGACAAACCAGTTCGTCGCAGGGTTCCTCGGCTCTCCGGCAATGAACTTCCTGCCCGCGAACCTGCTGGAGGATGGCAGCCCCAACACGCTTGGTGTGCGTCCCGAAGATCTGGCTCTGGACGACGCCGGCCCGCTGGAGGTCACGACCAAACATGTCGAGCAGCTTGGGGGTGATACCAATGTGATCGCGGATTGCCACGGCCACCAGATCACCGTGCGCCTGTTCGGCCAGCATGCCATCAATGCAGGACAGCACCTGCGTCTTGGGATCGCCGACGGGAAATCCTACTTCTTCGGCGCACAGGGCAACCGCCTGTCCTGAGTTCAGCGCCCTGCGCCTTCAGCCGCGCAGGGCGGCCCCTCCTGACCGCCCCAGTGCGCAAGGCGAGGCACCCGAAACATATTGACCTCTGCCCCTCCGCTTGCCATTGCCTGCACAACGCATGACAGGAGAGTGCTATGCCCAAAGTGGGGATGGAGCCCAAGCGCCGCGCCGCGCTGGTGTCTGCCGTGATCGACGAGATCGGCGAAACAAGATCTCTTGACGTGACCGTGGCGCAGATCGCGCGCCGGGCAGGCATGAGCAGCGGTCTCGCGCATCACTATTTTGGCAGCAAGGAGCAGATGCTTATTGCCGCTATGCGTCACATCCTGTCCGAATTCTCGACCAAGGTCCGGGCCGAACTGCGCGACGCCAGCACGCCGCGCGACCGGCTTGAGGGGGTCATTCGTGCCAATTTTGCCCCGCATGTCTTTGATCCCCGCAAAACCTCTGCCTGGCTGAGCTTTTATGCGCTGGCGCAATCAAAGCCTGACGCCGCGCACCTGATGCAGGTCTACCAGCGCCGGTTGCGCAGCAACTTGTTGTTCGACCTGCGCAAACTGAGTCCGCAAGCAGACGAAATCGCCGATACTCTCGCCGCCCTGATCGACGGCGTTTATCTGCGGGCGGCCCTGCGCGAAGGCGCGCGCAGCGATGCCGCCCACCTGCAGGTATCAACCGCTCTCGATACGTTCTTGAAGCAGAGCAATACCCGCTGAGGCAGAAATGTTGATGCGGACACCATACTGACAGTCCGTTTCATGGCGCGCGCCGCGTGCAGTCGCTATGGCGCACTCCTGACCAATGGTGCGCGACAGCCCATGCGAATGCGCGTGCTCACCCCTCGCTACAGCTCTCCAAGTCTGCTTCAAAACCTTTGCAACAGATCCAAGCGCGCGCCGCGCTGGTCGCAATCAACGATGAATGTTTGGTCATCCAGGTCCCGTCTGGCCAGATCCGCACAAACCGTGATTGACATGCATATGTACACACATATTAATGTAAAGCGCCTACAAAACATAATTGAGGCCACGCCATCGAGGTCATGGCCAACATAACTGCACCGACAGACGGAGGATGAACGACATGCAACGACGTAAGTTTCTGAAAGCGGGTGCCCTCGGCACCGCGGCCACGGCGCTGGCAAGCCCGGCACTCGCACAGGGCAAGATGCAATGGAAATTGGTCACCGCCTGGCCGAAGAACCTGCCCGGCCCTGGTGTTGCGGCGCAGATGCTGGCAGACCGGATCACAACTCTCTCCGGTGGCCGCCTTGAGGTGAAGCTGTTCGCCGCAGGTGAACTGGTCCCAGGTCGCGGTGTGTTTGATGCAGTCTCCGAAGGCACCGCCGAACTGTATCATGCGGTACCGGCCTATTGGGGATCCAAATCCAAGGGCATCCTGCTGTTTGGCTCGCAGCCCTTCGGCCTGCGTGCAGACGAGCAATTCGGCTGGCTCTATCATGGCGGCGGTCAGGCCCTGTACGATGAGATGTATGGTCGTTTCGGGATCAAACCCTTCCTGTGTGGCAACTCCGGTCCGCAGTGGGGCGGCTGGTTCAAGAACGAGATCAACTCTGCCGAAGACCTGAAGGGTCTCAAGTTCCGCACCACCGGTCTTGCCTCCGAAGTGGCCTCCAAACTTGGCATGGCCGCCGAAGCCACCAGTGGCCCGGCGATGTTCCAGGGGCTGCAGACGGGTGCTCTGGACGCGGGCGAATTCATTGGTCCTTGGACCGATAGCGCGCTGGGATACTACCAGGTGGCCAAAAACTACTACTGGCCCGGCGTGGGCGAGCCGTCCTCTGCCGAGGAATGCGGCGTCAACGCCGACGCATATGCCGCCCTGCCCGAAGATCTGCAGCAGGTGGTCGCGCTGGCGTGCGAGAGCCTCTACAATCCGGTCTGGACCGAATACACCACCAAACACGCCATGGCGCTGAAGAAGATGGTGGATGAAGAAGGCGTGCAGGTGAAAATGTTCCCCGAGGACGTGATCACAGCCATGGGCACCGCCGCCGCCGAGGTCATCACCGAGCTGCGCGAAGACGACGACGAGCTGGTGCGCCGGATCACCGAGAGCTTTGTCTCCTATCGCGATCTCGTGGGCGGCTACATGAGCTATGCAGACAACGGTCAGATGAACGCACGCGCCGCCGTGATGGGCTATTGATCGTTTGAAATGACAGCCGGCGCCCTGAGATACGGGCGCCGGTATTCTATTGGGGGAGAGGCAGGATGCTAGGGATTGCGGATACGCTGGACGGTATCAACCGCGCGATAGCGGCGGTGATACGGTGGTTGGCGTTGGTGATGGTGCTTGTCCAGTTTGGCATCGTCGTCGGGCGGTATGTTTTTGGCGTAAACTCCATCGCCGCGCAGGAAAGCGTGCTCTATATGCACGCAACCCTGTTCATGCTTGCAGCTGGCTACACGCTTCTGGTGGACAAACACGTCCGCGTCGATGTGTTCTACGCCGCCGCCACCGAACGCGTCAAAAGGCGGATCGACATCTTCGGTCATCTCTTCCTGCTGCTGCCGTCAATGGCGGCGCTGCTTTTCTGGTCCTGGCCGTCTGTTCGGAATTCCTGGGCCATTCTCGAAGGCCCGATCGCGGTCGGCGGAATTGAGGCCGTGTTCCTTCTGAAATCCCTGATCCCGGCGTTCTGCATACTTGTGATGCTGCAATCCATCGCCCTTCTGATCCGCCTGTTTGCCGAGGAACAGCCCCAATGACCGCCTATCTCGACCTGATCATGTTCGCCGCTTTGATGGCGACAATCCTGCTGGGTTTCCCGGTCGCCTTCTCCATAGCGGGAGTGGCCGTGCTCTTTGCCTATCTGGGCTGGATGCTGGGCGTGATGGACATCTCCCTGATGGGCGCACTCAGTCAACGCGCCTTCGGGGTTCTCAGCAACGAAGTCCTGATTGCCATTCCACTGTTCGTCCTGATGGGCGCCATCCTTGAAAAAAGCCGCATCGCCGAGGAACTCCTCGATACCATGGGGCGTCTCTTTGGCCGACTGAACGGAGGTCTGGGGATTTCGGTGGTTCTGGTTGGCGCGCTGCTGGCGGCCTCGACCGGGATCGTCGGAGCAACTGTGGTGGCGATGGGCATGATCGCCCTGCCGACCATGTTGCGCTCGGGGTATGATCCACGTGTTGCGGCCGGTATCGTCTGTACGGCGGGCACCTTGGGGCAGATCATTCCGCCATCGACGCTTCTGATCATTCTGGCGGACGTGATGTCAAACGCCTACCAGCAAGCCCAATACGAACAAGGCAAGTTCTCGGTCGAGGCGTTGTCCGTCGGCCAGTTCTTTGCTGCCGCATTGGTGCCCGGGCTTGTTCTGGTAGTTCTGTATCTCGTGTATATCGTGGTGCGCGGCCTGCTGCGACCGCAGGACATGCCCGCCGCGCTGTCCGGCATGACACGCCCGAATCGCCAGGAAGTGATCGGCGCGGTTGTGCCGCCGGTGCTGCTGATCGTCGCTGTGCTGGGTGCCATTCTCGGCGGCATCGCAACCCCGACAGAGGCAGCGTCTGTGGGAGCAATCGGTGCGCTTCTTATGGCGGGACTGCGGGCCGGAGCCCCTGCCCGCGTCATTGCCATCGGCGCCTTCGCACTGATCCTGCTCGGCATTCTGTCAGGTCTGCACCCCGTCCGTTTGCAACGCAATGATCTGGATGGCTTCGATCTTGCAGCTGGCGCATTCTATGCGCTCCTCACCGTAGGCGGGGCCGTGGCGGTTCTTTTTGCCCTGCGCAGCGGCCTGCGCAAACGCATCCTGCACGAGGCCGTCACCTCGACCACGACGATGACCGCGATGATCTTTGCCACGATGCTTGCAGCTGGTGTGTTCTCACTGGTGTTCATCGGGCTGGGTGGGGAGGAACGCGTGGCACATATTCTGGAGAACATGCCCGGCGGACCAACTGGCGCACTGATCTTCAGCATGCTGTTCATCTTTGTGCTTGGGTTCTTCCTGGACTTTGTCGAAATCTCGGTGATCGTCCTGCCGCTGGTCACGCCCTCGCTTATCGTCATGGGCCATGATCCGATCTGGCTCGGGATATTGATTGCGATCAACCTGCAGACCAGCTTTCTGACGCCGCCATTCGGCTTCTCGCTGTTCTATCTGCGCGGTGCAGCTCCGGAAGAGGTCACCACAAGACACATTTATCAGGGTGTCATACCGTTCATCTTCCTGCAGGCGGTCGGGGTCATCTTGGTCTGGATGCTGCCCGGTCTCGCCACGTGGCTGCCGTCGGCCATCTTCTAAACGACGCTGACCTGTCGCAGGGTGCGGGCGCACCCCGCGACAGGTCAGCCAAAATGATCCAGCACGGCCAAAACATTGACCCGGAACTGCCCCTTGGAGCGGTTCCGGCTTTAGTGATCAGGCGCTGGCTGCAGCGGGCTTCTCTGCCAGATATCCGATGATGTCCCGCAGAAAATCGACACAGAGGCCCAGCTGATCCAGCTCGACATACTCATTGGGCCTATGTGCCTGTGCAATGGATCCCGGCCCGACGATCACTGACGGAATACCCCCAATCTGCTCAAACACACCGCCTTCGGACCCGTAGGAAACCTTGCCGCCCCACTCTGGCAGCAGATGCGCGTAGCGGGTGAAGCCGGCGGTGTTTCGGGCCTCCCCCATTGCGGGATAGGCGAAGATCCGTTCGAAGGTAATGCCGGTGCCTGCGACTTTCTCGGCCATCGGAACGCCGACGTCGGACTCGATCTCCGCCAGCAGCTTGGCCATATCCGCGTCAGGATCCATCTCGGAAATCGACCGAAGCTCGAAGGTGAAACCGCAGCTCTCTGGAGTGACATTTGTCGCCACGCCGCCTTCGATCATGGTCGCCAGCATCGTCGCATGCGGCACTGTGAAATCTGCGTCAAACGGCCCCTCGACCTTGTAGCGCTGCCCCCGCTCCGAAATCTTTGCAATCGCCTGCGCGGCGTATTCGATGGCGTTCACATGCTCTGGCGCAAAGGACGAATGCCCAGAGGTGCCCGTCACCTGCGCTCGCATGGCGATCTTGCCCTTCTGCCCCGTCACCAGCTTCATCATTGAGGGTTCGCCGATAATGGCGAACTCCGGTGGCACTGGCAGCGCCGCCAGATGCTGTGCGATCGCAGGCGCACCGAGGCAGCCCACTTCCTCATCGTAGGAAAAACACAAGTAGACGGGGCGGCTCAGTTTTGCCGCCGCCAGATCGGGCGCAACCGCCATCGCACAGGCGGCAAAGCCCTTCATGTCGCAGGCCCCACGGCCATAAAGCTTGCCGTCACGCACTTCGGCCACAAAGGGGTTGCTGATCCACTCAGGCTCATCCGCGGGCACCACATCCGTGTGGCCAGACCACACAACACCTGCAACAGCCTCGGGCCCGAAGGCCGCAATGAGGTTCGCCTTGGCGCCGGTCTCATCTGGAAGAATGGTGATGCGGGCACCCAGCTCGCCGAGATACGCGGCCATATGATCAATCAAGGGCCGGTTGCCGTTGCGGGATACCGTGTCAAAGGCGATCAGGTCGGAGAGATGTTGGGCCGCGCGGTCCTTCAGGCCCTCGGCGAAGGTGCGCTCGCTCTGGTGTGTCATTGTGAAACTTGTCTTTCTGTCTTTGATTTCCGGATCTCACGGCGCAGCGTGAAGCTGAGTGCGAACACGATCAGCACGGCGAAGATCCAGGTGATGGGGGAGGACAGCAGCACCGCCGGGTCCCCGCGAGAGATTGCCAATGCGCGGCGCAGGTTCTCTTCCAGCATCGGGCCGAGAATGAAGGCGATCAGGAAGGGCGCGGCCGGAATGTTCAACAGGAACATTCCAAATCCAACCAGCCCCATGACCAGCAGCACAGCCACATCAAAGGTACTCGACGCGATCGAGTAGATGCCGAAGATACACAGCAGCAGCACCAGCGGTGTCAGCAGCGTCTGCGGAATATAAGATACCTTGGCGAACATGCGCATGGTCGCCTTGCCTGCAAAGAACAGCAACACCGACGACACCAGCATACCGATCAGCAGCATGTAAACTTCGTGGATATTGGTCTGGAACAACAGCGGCCCAGGCGTCAGGCCCTGGATCATGAAGGCCCCCAGCATCACCCCGGTGATCACATCGCCCGGAACACCAAGCGCCAGCAGCGGGATCATCGTGGCACCACAGGCACCGTTATTGGCAGATTCCGACGCCGCGATCCCCTCAAGCTCTCCCTTGCCGAAGTTGGCGCCATTCTTTGAACTGCGCTGCGCCTCGCCGTAGGAAAAGAACGCCGCAGACGACGGGCCGATGCCGGGAATAGCGCCCAGGAATGAGCCGATCACCGACCCCTTGAGGATACTGCGCAACGAGCCCATGAATTCTTCGCGCGTCACATGCTGCGCACCCAATGTTGCCGCCTCTTCTTCTTTGGCCGCCCGCGTCACGACGAGCTTTATCAGCTCCGGCAGCGCAAAGAGACCGATCAGAACCGGCGCGATCGACAGGCCTGCCTGCATATCCGGAGTGAAGGCAAAACGGAACGATCCGTACATGTCCTCTCCGACCGTCGCCAACAGCAGGCCCAGCGCAGCCGAAACCAGCCCGAGCAAAAGTGAGTTGCCGGAGACGCCCGCAACCGTTGTCAGGGCAAACAGCATCAGCATGAAGAACTCAGGCGGGCCGATGCGCAGGGCGAGAACCGCCAGCGGTGCCGCAAAGAAGATCAATGATAGGTTCGAAATGAAATCGCCTGTCACCGAGGAATAAAGCGCCATATTCAGCGCTTTGCCTGCCTTGCCCTGTTGTGCCAGCGGATACCCGTCCAGCGCGGTACAGGCGGCAGAGGCCGTGCCCGGTGTCTTGATCAGGATCGCGGAGACCGAGCCGCCATAGGTCGAGCCCTTGTAGAGAGCGACGAGCAGCAGGATCGAGGGCACCGGATCCATGTAGAAGGTGAAGGGCAACGCCAATGTCACCGCCATGGTTCCGGTCATGCCGGGGATCGCGCCGACAATCACGCCGCCCCAGATGCCGGCAATCATGATCAGAAGGTTCTGGACGGTGGCTACCGCATAGAGCGCCAAGAGGATATCGTTGAGCATGAGGATCTCCGATCAGAAGCCGAAGGGCTTCGTCAGTACGCCCTTGGGGAACTGCGTGCCGAGCGAATAGTTGAAGAACAGAAGCAGCAGAACCGGTGCAACAAAGGACAGCAGCACGATCCACAACCGATGTTGTCGCTCCCCCGTCAGCAGAACCACGGTCAGGGTCAACAGCATGGTTGCGAGGAGAAAGCCGAGGTGCGGAAGCAGCCCCAGAAAGAGACCGAAGACCACGACCAGCCCGAGAAACCGAAGGACCATCTGCAATTGACTGCTGCCATCGGTCTCGATCCGCTCCTCGGCTGTGGTTGGCCGAGTGAAGGCAAGGAACAGCGCCAGCAGGCCAAGCCCGATTCCGATCATTGATACGGTACGCGGCCACATGTCCGGCGGTGGCGCAAAGCCCGGAATAAACGCGGGACGGGGGACGAATACGGGAACCAGAACGAAGGCGGTAAGCGCGAAGAAAGCTGCAATTATCAGCCCCCGCAGAACGGGCTTAGTCATAGCGATGCTCCTGGAGAAGAAGTCCTCTTGCGAGGAAAGCGGCGCGACCCCATCGGGACCGCGCCTGCGTGTTGTCGAGCGGCCCAGAGGGCGTGCCCTTAGTTCGGCAGGTAGCCGAAATCCTGCGCGAGCCCGTTGAACAGCTCGTATTGCGTCTTGGCATAATCGGTCATGTCGACATCACCGACTGTCGAGATGGAGCCACGACGTTTGGCCAGCTCGAGCCATTGTTCGTTGGTGGCCACATCACCGAGAACCGCATCCCATTTTGCAATGACGTCTTCCGGCAGATCCTTGGGACCATAAAGCGCGCTCCAGCCCGTGATCTGGCCCGCTTTCTCGTAGCCCAGCTCCTGTGCGGTTGCGACGTCGGGCAGCTTGTCCATACGCTTGGGCGCAAAGACCATAAGCGCCTTCAGGTCGCCGCTTTCGATATGCGGCATCAGTGACCCCGCCGCCATCGCGACGAAATCAACGTGACCGCCCAGCAGCGCCGTCGCCAGTGCGCCGCCCCCTTTGTAGGGCACCAGTGTCGCCGCCGTCAGCGGGTCGAGATCATTGTCGGCCAGCAGCGCCTGCGTGGTAAAGCCATCGATCGCTGTTGCGCCCGACGCCGCATAGGTCATGCCGCCCTGGCTTTCCTTGATTGCGGCGACCAGCCCCTCAACATCCTCGTAGGGAGCGTCCGCACGCACGGCGAGGATCATGGGTGTTGCTTCCAGCATGCCGAGGAACGTGTAGGCGTCCCAAGCCACGGCAGACTGCGGTGTCACAGCAGGCGAGAGCGCCATGCCGACACGCGCCAGCAACAGCGTGTAGCCATCTGCATCGGCCTGTGCGACAGACCGCGCGCCATTCATGCCGCCTGCGCCGGGCCGGTTCATCACTGTCACGGGTTGACCGAGCGCGGACGGTGCCGTCTCTGCCAATGCGCGACCGGCGAGGTCTGAGGCGCCACCGGGGCCGTAAGGCACCACCAGCGTCACGGCCTGTTCGGGGTAGGTCTGGGCCGCTGCCGGGCCAGTTGCTGCGATCACGGCTAGGGCGATCGAACCGATTAGTTTCTTCATTGTAACCTCACGTCTGGTCCGGGAAGCCCGGAACTGTTGGATCAGCGACACCATCCACAGTATGCGTGTATTGACAATGGGCAGTCATAAATTGCACAAAATGCATACTGAGGAGTTGCCATGTACAAGACACGCGAGTTGGAGGCCTTCGACGCCTATATGCGCCTTGGCGGCGTGAAGCTCGCGGCTGAGCATATGGACACAAGCCAGCCGATGATCAGCCGGCTGCTTTCAGGCCTTGAAGACAAAACGGGTTTTTCGCTTTTCTTGCGTAAACGGAACCGGTTGACCCCTACTCCGGAGGCGTTCCGTTTCCACCAATCCGTGATGCGCCATCTGGCGGGATTGCGCGACCTGGAACAAGAAGCGGTTGCCATCGCCAACGGACAAGTTGGTCACCTGGTGATCGCCGCTCAACCGGTCTTCTGCGATACATTCCTGCTTGATGCGTTGCGGAGATTCCGTGCAACGCATCCACATGCAACAGTGCAGATCGTTGATGTCGGCATGGCGGAACTGTTGCGGATGATCTCTGAACAGCGCTGTGATCTTGCCTTCGGCATCACCCTGAATGCCGACGCCTTTGGCGGCGACGCAAGACCGTTGGGCCGGTGCACCGCGCGCTGCATCATGCCGAAGGGCCACCCCTTGGGACAGGAAGACGAAATTCCCCTGCCGCGCCTGCGCAAGGAATGGTTTATCGATCTTTCCCCCGACAGCCCGTTGCGGCAACGCGTAGACAACATGATGGACACCATCGACGTCCGCCGCACGATTGCTGCTGAACTGCGCACGCTGCACGGCGTCGTGCGGCTCGTTGAGCGTGGCGTCGGAGTCGCCATTGTCGATCCTGTCGCCATAAGGTTGATTGATCCCGACAAGATCACTGCGCATCGACTCATTCCCGAAATCACTTGGGACATTGCGCAATTCGTACCGCGCGACCGCCCCCTAAGTGCGGTCGGTGAAGCCTTCGCCCACGCGATTTCCGAAGAACTTGAAAGCCTCAAGCGCCAAGGGCTGGTGGTCTGACTTTCGCTGGGCCAATGCTCAGCAGATCTGCAATTCGTCGCTTCGGTCAGAACTAGAATTCAGGCGATTCAAGCACCAGCTACCTTGCGGCAGGTTTCGCGCTCATCAAATGAGTCCATGCATCAAATTGTGAAAGAAACACATCACCGTTCAACTCATCAATAAAATGGGTTCTTTGCAGGCGGTCCATCACCGGCCCCTTAACCTCTGACAAGTGTAGACCGACCCCCATGTCGATCAGCCGCAAGTTGATGGCTTCGAGGCTCTCCAGCGCGGAAAAGTCCACTTCATTGACTGCAGAAAACATCAGGACAACATCCTTAATGTCGCATCCGGTTGTGACGCGAGACTGCACGAGTGTTTCCAAAAAGCGCGCGTTCACGAAGTAAAGGCTTTCATCCACCCGCAAGCTCAATACATGGGGGCTGGTTTCAACGGCATGCCGTTTCACGTTGCGGAAATGCTGGGTGCCCGGGACAAGCCCGACCTCGGCCACATGAGGTCGTGACGTCTTGTAGAGATGCAGCAGGATCGAAATCGCCACGCCGCTGGCGACGCCCACTTCCACCCCCATGCCAAGAGTGAGCAAAATGGTGGAAACAACGGCCGTGAAGTCAGCCCGCGCATAGTCCCATGTCTTTTTCAGGATCGAAAAGTCCACGAGCGACAGCACCGCGACGATGATCGTAGCCGCGAGGGTCGCTTGCGGCAGATAGAAGACCAACGGTGTCAACGCGAAGGATGCGATTGCAAGACCGATGGCGGTGTAGATCCCCGCGGCTGGTGTCTCGGCCCCTGCATCAAAATTCACGATGGAACGTGAAAAACCTCCCGTGACCGGAAAGCCCCCCGTGAAGGCTGCACCCAGATTAGCCGCGCCCAGCCCGATCAGCTCCTGATCCGGATCGACCCGCTGACGCTTCTTGGCGGCCAGTGTTTGTGCAACGGAAATACTCTCGACGAAACCGATTACAGAAATCAGGATTGCAGGCACCAAGAGCGCGCTTATCAGATCCGGGGACAGGCCGGGCAACGTCAGGGGAGGCAGGCCTTGCGGCACGCTACCGACAACGCTCACCCCTGCCTGATCCAGCCCGAATGCCCAGACTGCAAGCGTTGTCGCCACCACTGCTGCGACCGGGCCCGACTTGGCCACGAGGTCCGTCAGCAACGGTCCGGCCCCCAGCCCTTTCAGCAAAGGTTTCAAATTGCCCCGGACCCAGAACAAGAACCCCGTCGCGCTTGTCCCGACCACGACTGTGATCCAGTTGATTTGATCGAGATGAGCCAAGAGTGATCCAAGCATTTCCGGCAATGTATGCCCATGGGCGCTGACACCGAGGATGTGTTTCAGCTGGCTGGTCGCGATCAGGATACCCGAGGCGGTGATAAAGCCCGCGATCACCGGGTGGCTCAGAAAATTGGCCAGAAACCCCAAGCGGAAGACACCCAAGAGTAGAAGAAACACCCCCGACACCCCCGCGAGTGTAAGCGCCGCAATGGCGTAGCCAGCTGTCCCTGCCTCTGCCACTTGCCCAATTGCAGACGCCGTCAGCAAGGACACCACCGCGACCGGCCCCACGGCCAATGAGCGCGAGGTCCCAAAGATGGCATAGAGCATGATCGGCGCAATTGATGCGTAGATCCCTGCCTCGGGCGGGAGGCCAGCCAGCAGCGCATAGGCCAAAGATTGTGGGATCAGCATTATCGTGACGATCACTGCGGCGACCATGTCGTTGGACAACGCACTGCGGTCATAGTGCCGCCCCCAGGAGAGGATCGGCAGATAGCGTGAAAAAGAGATCATCAGAGAGTCAATTCAATAAGGGGCATAACCTACACCACATGCGCAGTTTGCCGATCCATCCATTCTTGCGGGAAAAGGCTGAGACGAAACCGCCGCGACCCAGATGCCAGCCGTATTGCCGATCAGGTTTTCCAAGGTAAACGGGGAACAGTTCTGTCGGTGAGTGTCTTGTTATCAGTCGGAATACGTCGGGCGGCATCCGTCACGTCATCGCCAACCGCGCTGATAGCGTTCATGCCCGCGCGCATGAAAAGCGCACGGACGGTCCTTCCTGCCGAGGCAGTGCTGACGTCCATGACCTGTCTTGCACTTACAGACCATTCACCGGCACTTTGAGCATCGGGTTCCCGTCCTTGTCCGTCGGCACCTCGCCCGCGCGCATGTTCACCTGCAGCGACGGAATGATCAGTTTGGGCATCCCCAGCTGCGCGTCACGTTCGGTGCGGAACTTCACGAAGTCGTCCTTCGTCTTGTCGCCGCCGACATGGATATTGTGAGTCTTTTCTTCGGCCACCGTGGTTTCCCACTGAATATCGCGTCCGTTGGGACCGTAGTCATGACACATGAACAGGCGCATATCATCCGGCAGAGCAAGCACTTTCATAATGCTCTCATAGAGTTCTTCAGCGGAACCGCCGGGGAAATCACAACGGGCCGAGCCTCCGTCGGGCATGAACAAAGTATCTCCCACGAATGTGGCGTTGCCCATGACATGCACCATACAGGCGGGTGTGTGACCCGGCGTGTACATGGCGAAGGCCTGCATGTGGCCGATCATATAGGTGTCGCCATCCTTGAACAGGGCATCAAATTGACTACCATCACGCTGGAATGCCGTGTCTTCATTGAACACTTTTCCAAACACATCCTGCACGACAGTAATTTTTTCGCCAACTCCGATCTTCCCTCCCAGTTTGTCCTGGATGTAGGGTGCCGCGCTCAAATGGTCTGCGTGTACATGCGTCTCGATAATCCATTCGAGCTTGAGGCCTCGGGCTTCAATCTGACGGATCAATTCATCCGCGTGATCAAAGGTGATCCGGCCCGCAGCATAATCGATGTCCATGACACTATCGACAATCGCGCAGGAATTGGATGCCGGATCTTTGACGATATAGCTGATTGTATTTGTTGCTGCATCGAAGAAGGCCTGAACGTCAGGTTTGACTTCCATGTTCACAGGATAGGTCATATTGGGTCTCCTTGCTTGCAAACGCGGTCATTGATTGCGCCCTAGGTGCATCATCGCACTGTCGACCGCTCGGATATAGATACGACATCTCATTGCGGGACACGAGCAGGCCACAGGTTGTCCAAAACACGCCTGAGGACAAGACCCACGATCACTGCAACGACAAACAACACCACTTCCCAACGCCCCGTTCCCAGTGCAGGCAGCGCCGCACCCGGACAAAAGCCAGCGATCCCCCATCCGATGCCGAACAAAGCAGAACCGCCGAGAAGCTTACGATCAATCCGAGTACTGCCCGGTATCTGAAATTGGTCGTCGAACACTGGCTTTGAGCGCCGCCAAACCAGACGGTAGCCCAATGCGGTCACAATCAAAGCGCCCCCCATCACGAAGGCAAGACTTGCGTCCCATTGCCCGGCGACATCAAAGAAATTCAGAACTTTGGCCGGATTCATCATGCCCGAAAGTGCGATTCCGATGCCGAAGACAAGGCCCGTCAGGCCAGCAAATATCACTTTCACGGGTCAACCTCCAAACACGTGGCGAATGATGAAAACGGTGATGGCCGCCGTAGCCATAAAGGTCGGGACCGCGACAAGCGACCTGATGGACAGCCGCGAAAGCCCACAGACGCCATGGCCAGACGTACATCCCGACCCGAGACTTGCCCCAAGTCCGACAATAACGCCGCCGATGGCGATCATGGCCGGGCTGACGGGCACATCAACCTGAGGCATGCTGCCGCTCACAAGGAAGATCACTCCGGGAGCCGCGATCATGCCGACGACCAGAGCGCCCCGCCACGCAGCCTCGCTGCGGTTTTGCGGTAGAACCAGACCGGACATGATCCCGGTTGCCCCAAGGATCCGCCCCAACCCAAGCATCAAGAGTACCGCGCCAAGACCAATCACGAGGCCACCGCCAAATGAGGCGAAGGGTGTAAATGCCGTCTCCATTAGCACACCCGGCAGGTTCTAAGACCGAAGATGCTATAAAGCGGACACATGCGTAACGCTGCGACAATCAGCATGACAGCGCCAACACCGGCGGCCGCTATTTTCGACAGGCCAGCGTCGAAGGCGGGCAAACCGCTAAGAAAGGCGAGATATAGGAGCGCGACGCCAAGTATGGCGCGTAGAATGCGGTCAAAGGTGCTGACGTTGGTGGACATGATCGTCTCCTCAGGTGAAAAACTGATAAACACATATGACTTTATCAGCGCCCCTTCAGTGACATTGTCACGCAAGTCGACGACCCTGAAACCGCGTCATGCACTTTGCGCGATCGTGGCGAGACCCATCTTGTCTGACAAGCTTATCACGCCGCGAGATTGCGCGATCAGGTCCCGTTTTTGAAAATCATGCAGCACACGTGAAATTACTTCACGCGCGGTCCCAAGCTCGCTCGCCAAATCCTGATGAGTCGCACGAACCTCTTTCCGGCCCTGGCCAAGTGTCAAAAGCCGCTCTGCCAGACGCACGTCGATCCGGCCAAAGGCAACGTCATCCACCACGCGCAACAGGTCAATCAAACGGCGCGAATAGGCCGCGAACACAAAGTTGCGAAACGCGTCTTCTTCCGCCGCAAGGCGATCAAAGGCAGTCTTGGGCAACAGGATGGCGGTTACATCAGTTTCAGCAACGCCTTCGGCATTATAAGCCTCTTCAGCCAGCATACAGGCGGTCGTCAGAACGCAGCTCTCGCCTGCATCCACGCGGTACAACACGATCTCCCGCCCGTTCTCCGAACTCTGTGATACGCGGATACGGCCTTCGTACAGAAAGAACAATCCGTCAGGCACGCTCATGGGCCCAAAGACTTGATCGCCGCGTGAGAACTTGAGAATGCGCGCTGTTGCATTCAATCGCCTTCGCACATCAACAGGTAGAGCGGCCGTGCCCTCGAAGCGTTCTGTCCAATCAAAATCTGTCATTCGACACTGCCCATCTTCGGGAATTATGTGACAGATGGCAGCCTGAGCTAAGAGCGGACCTGGCTCATCTGGTTGGTGTGATTATGCGGCGGTTTTTCGGTGAAGCAAGCTCTGGGTGTCTATGGTCTTCCGTTGGACCCTTTCTGGTTTCTTGAGGATGGTCTGCCTGCGCCCAAAAGGAAGATCGGCCGGAGGCATGTCTTGCAGTGACCTACCTCCTGCCGCTCAGTCAGTCATAACGAAGGTCCGCAGGTTGGGTTAGGGAATTCCGGTTCTGGGCCAGCGCAAGCGGGCCGGGCGCGACGCCCTCAAGTTCTTCAAGCATCCGGCGCGCTTGCTGCGGTGTCTGGTTGGCCATCGGGGTCCTTGTGCCACGCGCTCACTTGCGACCGCCTCGCCTTTTCACGGACAGGCTCCTCGCGGTAGATCCGGTAGACTCGTTTGTGGTTCCAGCCATAGCCCTGCACATTGCGCAGATACATATAGCAAAGGCAAAAGCCCCAGTTGCGCTTGTGTGCGGTCACACGTTCCAGCCAATCGGCGATCTCATCATTCTCATCGCTCAGGATTGGGCTGTAGCTGTAGCAGGTCTCGCTGATCCCGAACGCTCTGCACGCCAACGCGATGCTCACGCCGTGCCATGCGACCGCATTCACGGCCACCTTTCACCGCAGAGACGGCCTTAACGCTTTTTCCAAGGGCTTCCTTCGGCAGATCGCTCTGCATGCTCATCTCAGCATACATGCGCTTCAGACGTCGGTTCTCTTCCGCCATATCATTCATTTCGGAAATCAATGATGCATCCATTCCGCCAAACTTCGCACGCCACGTGATGGGATGGACGGCTCTCCCACCCCCGACGCAGGATTGAGCCATAGGACACATAGGAGGGAAGAATGACCATCAAGATAATCGGGATTGATCTCGCCAAGGACGTATTTGAACTTTGCGGGTTGGATGTGAACGCAGAGATACTACTGCAAGCCGTTAGGGAAATTCCGGCCTGCGTGATCCGTACCAAAGCCTGTACCGGGGCCTTCTTTTGGCAGCGGCAATTTGAGGCCCTCGGTCATGAAGTCCGGATCATCGCGCCCCAGCATGTTAGATCCTTCGGGCGGCGGCAAAAGAATGATCGAAACGATGCCGAGGTGATCGCCATTGCAGTCACCCAGGCCCGCATGCGCTTCGTACCGAAAAAGAGGATCGCGCAGCAAGACATCCAGACCCGGCATCGGGCTCGTCGACGCAGGGTCAACCACCAAACTGCTCTGGTCAGTCAGATGCGGGGAATACTCTTGGATCATGGCATCGCCTTTGGCCAATCGATCACGCGTGCACGGCGCATGATCCCGGAGGTTATTGAAGACCTTGAAAATGAACTCATCGCTCTTTGCCGAGAGATTCCGTCATCCCTTTTGGAATTGATGACAGCGATCGACAAGCCGGTGCAAGCGTTCGACCGTCGTATCGACCAGCTCTTCCGCGCGAATGCGGCCTGCCAGCGCGCCGGTCGGACCCGAGGCGTCGGCGCCAAGACGGAGACCGCCGTCATCGCCGCAGTGGGGATGGGCACGACTTCGACAACGTGCGCCACATGGCCGACTGGCTGGGTTTGGTCCCGCATCAGCATTTCAGCGGGGATAGAACGATACTCATGGGGATCAGTAAGCGAGGCGACCAGCACTTGCGAACCCTTCTGCTCCACGTTGCGCGAGCTGTCGTGAGACCCCTGCCGGGAAGACGGATCGGTTTAGCCAGTGGGTGAACGAGCTCAGGGAACGCCGAGGCACGAACCGTGCCATCGTTGCTGTCGCAAACAAGAACGCGCGCATCATCTGGGTGTTACTTGCCAAGAACGAGGAATACCGGCCCGCAGTTTAAGGCGGATCGGTTCGCGGAACGGTTCAAGGTGCCGGCGAAAGAGGAAATGACCCGACCGGACGGACCCGGTGCATGGAGACCCTGGCTTTCATATAGACCCAAGAGGCCGACCATTCGTTGAGGGCCATGCTTCGCGGATCACCCATTTGGGCGCGCCGCCATCGACCGGCGACGCCGGATAGATGTCAGCACCCGTCACGCTCGATGACCGCCTCGAAACGCTTGGCCGTCCATAGATATCATAGCTGGCGGTGCTCATTCCATGCTCACGACAGAGCTCTGAGTGAACCGCCCCAAGTTTGCCGGAGGCTGGTTGTGGTTAGTTGCGCGGTCGTGTCTTCAGTTTCCAGCGGCGCTTAG